>CAZBKC010000736.1:0-1770 GCA_964492345.1 uncultured Steroidobacter sp.
GACTGCGGCCAGCCAGGCACGACACCGTACGCCCAGTTGTTGTCAGGCTGGTCGACGTGGAAGTGCATCACGTACGCGACGCCCTGCTTCTTGCACTCGTCGATGAAGCCCTGCAGCACCGTGGCGCGCACCGCGTCCGAGGTGTTGTCGGTCCGGCTGTTGATCCCGAACTCGCCGATGATGATGCCCTTGCCCGGGTACACCGACTTGATCACGTTGACGCAGCTGATCACCTGGTTCTTTGCCTGCTGCGCGGTCGTCATGCCGTTCTGGTACGGGTCGATCGCGAAGTAGTCGAGCAGCGACAGGTTGTCCGGCTTGTGCTGCGCGTACCGCGGCGTCGGCTGGTATCCGGTCAGCAGCAGGCACGTCTTGATCCGCGAGTTGCCGAAGTTGCGGATGACCTGCGCGCAGTGCGCCCACGCCGCCTTCGACTGGGCGAGCGTGTAGTTGCCCTTGGCAACTTTCGAGTCGTTCTCGTGGTCCCACGCGCAGAAGACGACGATGACGTTGGCCGGCTGAGAAGCGAGCCAGTTTGCGATCTTCGTCAGGAACCCGATGAGATCCGAGTTGTACTTGCCCTGCACGGTGCCGTTCGGTTCGCGCTTCCACGACACGACATAGACGATCGAGCCCCAGATGCCACCGTCGGGAGGCCAGTTGAGCGCCCTGGTGCCGTAGAACGCGCGGAACACTTTCGGCATGCCGATGACCGGCGAGACGCGAGCCTTGGTCGCCGAAGCGCTCTCGCCCGTCTTGTTGGCGGAGTAGCCGAACAGGGTCATGCGCGCACCACCGCGATCCCGGGCGAGGGCAGCACGACGCGATGTGGCGCGTTGGCCGGCGACACGGTGGCGCCGAAGTTCCAGTACGAGATCAGCGGCGAGGTCGCCGGATTACCAGTGTTGCGGTACACGGCGGCGAAGCGGATGCCGCTGGGGATGGTCAGGCCCGGGGACTCCCACACCGGATCGGCGGCGTCCCACACCCCGAGCCGGTTCGCCTGATCCACGGTGACGGCCTTGCTGGCGAGTGCCTTTCCCCCGGCCGTGTAGCCGGTGCCGGCGATTTCGCTGGACTGCACATGGGAGTAGAACTCGTGGCTGGCGTTGTACGAGTATCCGGGCCCGAGCAGGCACACCCGGATGTCGTGAGCCTCGAAGTTGATGTTCGCCTTCAGGATGTGGCCGAGGGCGCGCGGGTACAGGGGCATCAGAACCTCCCAGGTGCTGTGCTGGTGCGCGGCGCGCCGCCGAGCACGTTGGCGACAACCTGAGTGACCATCCCGGTGTCGGTGCCGTCGATGTAGAAGTTGACCGTCGTGGTCGTGGTGCTCGCCTGCCCCGTGACGTACGCGCCCTGCGTCGCGATGTAGCGCCGCACCTCGTACGGGGTGGGCACACGGAAGTCGCCCAGGTTGAACTGGCCCTCCATCGAGTCCATCGCGGCCTTGAGCGCCAGGTCGATCTGCTGCAGCTGCTCGATCTGCTGGCGGCTCTTGTTCTTGATGTTCGCCAGCCGGTCGTGCTCGTTCTGCAGGTAACGGATGTACGCCTGGTGGCTGACCTGCCCGAGCTGCTCCATGACCTGCATGTCCGACAGGCGCTGCTGGAACTTGCTCTGCTCGACCGCTGCCTCCTGCTGCCGCACGTCGAGCCGGTCTTGCAGGATCGTCGAACGGGGCTCCCCCGCCCGCCGGTCCTGGCGCAGCTTGCGGCGCGCCTCGCGCAACTCGGCCTGCGCGGCAGCGACCGGGTCGGTCATGTCGAT
>CAZBKC010000737.1:0-1765 GCA_964492345.1 uncultured Steroidobacter sp.
GCAAGCGCTCTCCCAGCTGAGCTATAGCCCCACGCGGGAGGCGCGCAATGTATTGGAGGGTCCAATACCTGTCAAGGCAACTTCAGATCGTCTGCGCAGCTATAGAAAGCCTGACTGCGCGCATCACGCACCGGCCGCAACGACCCTCGCCGCATCGATTCGCTCCAGAGTGACTTCGCGACCCAGCACCTCCAGAGTCACATCGATCGGAGGCGATACCGACGTGCCCGACACAGCGACGCGAATTGGCTGCGCAACCTTGCCCAGCCCCACACCCAGATTGGTTGCGATCTCGTTCACCGCTTCGTGGATCAGTGCCGCGCTCCACGCCGGCAGCGCAGACAGACGCGCGTGCACGGCCTGAAGAACCGGCGCACTCTCGGCCGTGAGGTTCTTTTTCGCGGCCTTCTCGTCGTAACCCTTGAGGTCTGTGAAAAAGAAGATGCTGTTCTGCGCCATCTCCTTCAGTGTCTTCGCCCTCTCCTGCTGCGCCTTGGCAACAGCGGCCAGCCTGGCGTCGTCCGGTGCGGTGACACCGAGGGCTGCGAGCTGGAACTTCAGGTGGGGCACGAGCGATTCAGGCGTCGCGCGCATGATGTGCTGCTGATTCAACCAGAGCAGCTTGTCAGGATTGAACGCCGATGCCGACTTGTTCACGTCCTGGATATCAAACAGGGACTGCATCTCCGCGAGCGTGAACACTTCCTGGTCGCCGTGCGACCACCCGAGGCGCACGAGATAATTCAGCAGGGCCTCGGGCAGGAAGCCCTCCTCGCGATACTGCAGCACACTCACGGCACCATGCCGCTTCGAGAGCTTCGCGCCATCTGCACCGAGGATCATGGGCACATGAGCGTAGACCGGCGTGACGGAGCCCAGCGCCTTCAGCATGTTGATCTGACGCGGTGTGTTGTTGAGATGATCGTCGCCGCGGATCACGTGCGTGACCTGCATGTCCATGTCGTCGACGACGACGCAGAAGTTGTAGGTCGGTGTACCGTCCGATCTCGCGATGATGAGGTCGTCGAGTTCGGTATTCTGGAACTCCACATTGCCGTGGATCACGTCCTCGACGACTACAGATCCATCGACAGGATTCGCAAAGCGGATCACCGGATCGACGCCTGCACGGGGCTGCGTGCGATGGCGGCACGTTCCGTCATAGCGCGGCTTCTGCTTCGCAGCCTCCTGCCGGCTGCGCATTTCCGCCAGTTCTTCCTTGGTGCAATAGCAGCGATATGCATGCCCGTCCTGCACGAACTTCGCCAGCACTTCGCGATAGCGGTCCATGCGGCGAGCCTGGTAGAACGGACCCTCGTCGGCAGTCAGGCCCAGCCATTCCATGCCGTCGAGGATCACCTGCGTCGCTTCGTCCATCGAGCGCTCGCGATCCGTATCCTCGATGCGTAGAACGAACACGCCCTGGTGCCTGCGGGCGTAAAGCCACGAAAACAACGCGGTCCGGACACCGCCGATATGCAGCATGCCGGTGGGACTGGGAGCGAAGCGGGTGCGGATCGATGACATGTGAAGCGGTTAGCGGTTAGCGGTTAGCGGTTGGTCAGGCGTCAGAATGGCATGCATTGAAAGCACAGCTACGGTGCCCAGCAAGCGAACAGAGAATACTGCGCGTGTGCGAATCCAGGCTGTGCGACCGTGTCCTTGCCAACCGCTAAGGAATCTCTGATTTACCTCTTGTTCGTCATTCCTGCGAAGGCGGGAATCCATCCGGATCAGCAAGATGGGCCCCCGCCTTCGCGGGGGT
>CAZBKC010000738.1:0-1764 GCA_964492345.1 uncultured Steroidobacter sp.
GCTCGACGCGCTTGCGGTAGCGTTCGGCATAGACCGCGTCCTGGTAGTCGGTGAGGAACTCGCTGCGACGGGCGACGATTTCGTCCAGGTTCTGCGAGAGCTGCCGGTCGCGGCTCTCGACCTTGCCCGCGGCGAGCTTGCCTTGCACCCGTGGCAGGTCGACGGCGGCACGGCGGCCCCAGGCGAAGGCGGCACGGTTGAATTCGACCGCTGTGCCGTTCAGCTCGATGGCTTGCAGCAGCGAGGCTTCACCCACCGGCAGCCAGCCTTTCTGGTAGGCGTAACCAAGCATGAAGGTGTTGGTGGCGATGGAGTCGCCCATCAGCGCAGTGGCGATCTTGCTGGCGTCGATGAAGGTCGCCTGACCCTCGCCAACCGTCTCGCCGATCTGCGCGGCCATGCCCTGGGTACGGAACTGCGGATCCGGGTTGGCCTGCAGATCGCCACTTTCCGCCTGCCGGGCGAAGGTGCGGACGAAGGCGCTGGTGATGCTTTCTTCGCTGTTGACCAGAACGTGGGTCACGCCCTGGCGCAGCTTGGCCAGGGTCTCGCTGTTGGCGCTGACTACTAGGTCGCAGCCCAGTAGCAGGCTGGCTTCGCCTTCGGCGATGCGTGGGGCGAACAGTTGCTCCTGGCGGGCGGCGATGCGGATATGCGACCACACCGCGCCGCCTTTCTGCGCCATGCCGGCCATGTCCAGGTTCAGCGCCCCTTTGCCTTCGAGGAAGGCGGCCATGCCGAGCAGGGCGCCGATGGTGACCACGCCGGTGCCGCCAACGCCGGTGACCAGGATGCTATAGGGTTCCTCCAGGCTCGGCGCCACCGGCTCAGGCAGATTCCAGATGTCCTCGGCGTTTTGCGCCAGGGCCTTGGGCTTGCGCAGCTTGCCGCCTTCGACGGTGACGAAGCTCGGGCAGAAACCGGAGAGGCAGGTAAAGTCCTTATTGCAGGAGGACTGGTCGATCTCGCGCTTGCGGCCGTATTCGGTTTCCACCGCGACCACCGACATGCAGTTGGACTTGCTGCTGCAATCGCCGCAGCCCTCGCACACCGCCTCGTTGATCACGACCCGGACGGGAGGCGTCTCCAGCTCGCCGCGGCCACGCAACCGTCGCGCCTCGGCGGCGCAGATCTGGTCGTAGATGATCACGGTCACGCCGGGCTGGGCCCGCAGGCGCTCCTGCACGTCGGGCAGCTCGCCACGGTCGAGCACCTCGACGCCCGGGGCGAACCGGGCGCGGCGCCCGTAGCGCTTCGGCTCCGCCGCGCACACGACGATCTTGGCGACGCCTTCGGCGTGCAGCGCACGGGTCATCGCCGGGACGTCGAGCAGTCCGACGACGGGTTGGCCGCCGGTCATGGCGACCGCGTCGTTGTAGAGGATCTTGTACGTGATGTCGACGTTCGCGGCGACCGCAGCGCGGATGGCGAGCGTGCCGGAGTGGCTGAGCGTGCCGTCGCCGAGGTTCTGGATCAGATGCGGCTCGTCGACGAAGGGCGCCAGGCCGATCCACGGCACGCCCTCGGCCCCCATCGGCGTGGGCGGCAGGCGCTTCATCCCGGCGTTGCGCGCCTCGAAGTACATGATCCCGTGACAGCCGACGCCGCCGCCGACGAGCGCCCCGTCCGGAGCGACCGTCGAGCGGTTGTGGGGGCACCCGCTGCAGTAGCCGGGTGCGCGTCCGGGCAGCTCGAGCAGCGGGATCAGCTTGGGCGTCGGCGTCGGCTCCGCGGGGGCGAGCTCGGGGCGGACGCGCACCAGCA
>CAZBKC010000739.1:0-1763 GCA_964492345.1 uncultured Steroidobacter sp.
AGTTGGCGCAGCGCACCGCGAAAATGCCGATGCCCGGCAGCGGCGCGAGGAAATCCAGCACATCGACCACCTTGCGGCGCTGGCGGCGCGCAAACAGGATCTCCGCCAGAATCACACCCACGAGTCCACCGTGGAAGGACATCCCGCCTTCCCAGATCCGCAGGATCATCAACGGGTCATCGATCAGGCGCTCGGAGCCATAGAACAGCACCCAGCCGATGCGACCGCCGAGAATGACGCCGAGTGCGCCGTAGAAAATGAGATCGTCGACATCGGTCGGCTTCCAGGTCGACCCCGGCTGCGCCGCGCGCCGCCGGCCGAGCCACCAGGCCACCGCGAAAGCGATGACGTAGGTCAGCCCGTACCAGCGGATCGCCAGCGGACCAAGAGAGACGATGATCGGATCGATCGCGGGATACTGGATCATTCCTGGCTCATTGTTGTTGTCGGTTCACTCGTGCACGGTGCGGCAGAAGTAGGCCTTGAGATAGCGGGTTTCGGGAATCGCCGGGTGGATCGGATGATCCGGCGCCTGCCCTCCCACTTCGACGATCTGCACGAACCGGCCCAGGTGGCGCGCCGCCCGCTGGATCGCCGACACGAGACTGTCGGGCTCGAGGTGCCAGGAACACGAGCACGAAACGACGACGCCTTCGCGCTCGAGCAACTGCATCGCCAGCTGGTTGAGGCGCTTGTAGGCGGCCTCGCCTTTCGGGATGTCCTTGCGGCGCTTGATGAAGGCCGGCGGATCGATCACCACGACATCGAAACGGCGCTTTTCGGCGTGCAGCGATTCCATGACATCGAAGGCATCGCCGCGGATCACGTTGGGCTTGAGGCCATTGGCTTTCGCCGTGGCCTGCAGGTTTTCGAGCGCGCCCGCGGAGGAATCGACGCAGGTCACTTCGGTCGCACCGGCGCGCAGCGCACCGAGCCCCCAGGCGCCGAGGTAGCTGAACACATCGAGCACGCGGGCGCCGCCCACATATTTCCGCAATGCCAGTCGATTGGCCGCCTGATCGTAGAACCAGCCGGTCTTCTGGCCCTCGCTCACCGGGACACGGAAGGCGATGCCGCCCTCTTCCACCGTGAGAGCCTCCGGCACCTCGCCGAAGGCCGTCTCGACATAGCCCGGCAGGCCCTCCATTTCGCGGGCACCGCTGTCGTTCTTCCACAGCATCGCGACCGGGCCAATGACTTTTTTGACCGCGGCTTCGATCCCGGCCTTCATCGCCTCCATTCCGGCGGTGGCGATCTGGCCGACGATCACGTCATCGAAGCGGTCCAGCACCAGACCCGGCAGCCCATCGGATTCGCCATACACGAGCCGGTAGAAGGGCCGCTCGTACAGGGCCCGTCGCAACGAGAGCGCCACCTGCAGGCGATGCACGATGAGCGATTTGCCGGGCAGAAAATCCGGGGAGCGCCCGAGGATGCGGGCACTGATCAGCGAATGCGGATTCACATAGCCGTAGCCGAGGAACTTGTCGCGATCGCTGACGACGCGACAGAGTTCGCCGGGCTGGAACCTGATCAGCGGCGTGCGCGCAGTGTCGACCTCGTTGGAAAACACCCACAGGTGGCCCGCGGAAAGGCGGCGATCCTCGCCGCGCTTGAGGCGCAGTTCGGCAATGTCAGCCGAATCGGCCGTCACGTTCGCAGTATGGGTGGCGCTGGGAGTGTTCATCGCTATAGTGCCGCGATTCTAGCCGAGTGACGCTGTCCCCATGCACCCTTCGAAGCCCTCCGGCAGCCGGTCGAAT
>CAZBKC010000740.1:0-1756 GCA_964492345.1 uncultured Steroidobacter sp.
GGAATGCTGCAGCGTGCGGAACACGCGTTCCGGATGCGGCATGAACAGCGTGACGCGGCCATCCGGCGTCGTGATGCCGGTGATGCCCTGCGGCGAACCGTTGGGATTCGCGGGATAGCGCTCGGTCGGCTTGCCGTGGTTGTCGACGAAGCGCAGCGACAGCAGGTTCTTGTCGGCGCAGGCAGCGAGATCGGCGGGACTGGCGAACTCGGCGAGACCTTCGCCGTGCGCCACCGCGATCGGCATGCGCGAGCCGGCCATGCCAGAGAGCAGCAGCGACGGCGACGGCATGACTTCGACCAGGCTCAGGCGCCCTTCGAACTGCTCGGACCGATTGCGCACGAACCGCGGCCAGTGCTCCGTTCCCGGGATCAGCGAGCGCAGCGCCGACATCATCTGGCAGCCGTTGCAGACACCCAGCGAGAACGTGTCGGGCCGCGCGAAGAATGCAGTGAACTCATCGCGCAGACGCGAGTGGAAAAGAATCGATTTCGCCCAGCCCTCACCGGCACCGAGTACATCGCCGTAGGAGAATCCGCCGCAGATGACCAGGCCGAGGTAGTCCTGCAGCTTGGCCCGCTGCGCGAACAGGTCGGTCATATGCACATCGAAGGTCGTGAAGCCGGCGCGGTCGAAGGCCGCTGCCATCTCGACGTGCGAGTTGACTCCCTGCTCGCGCAGGATGGCGACTTTCGGCCGTGCCCCCTTGGCGATGTACGGCGCGGCCACATCGTCCTGCAGATCGAATGAGAGCTTCGTGTGCAGCCCGGGGTCGCCTGGGTCCGTGGCCGTTTCGAACTGCTCGATGGCGCACTTGGGGTTGTCGCGCAGTTCGACCATCCGATGGCTCGTTTCGGACCACGCGCGACGCAGCGCTGTGCGTGATTCGTCGAGCACCGGCTTCGCACCGGCATTGATCAGCACCCGGTCCTCGTTGGTGACCGTACCGATCACCTGCGTCAGGACACCGAGCTGATGACGATCGAGAATCCCGGCCACCGCTTCCATATCGGCGCTGCGAATCTGGATGACTGCACCGAGTTCCTCGCTGAAGAGGCGCGCCGCAGCTTCGCCGGGTTGACCGCCGATATCGACGTCGAGGCCGCAGCGTCCGGCGAACGTCATTTCCGCCAGCGTGGCGAACAATCCACCATCCGAGCGATCGTGATAGGCGAGAAGGAGACCCTTCGCACGCAGTTCGGCAATCGCGGCGAAAAACGCGGCCAGCAGTTTCGGATCGTTGCAATCCGGCGCCTGACGACCGAGCTGGCCATACACCTGCGCGAGGCACGAGCCCCCGAGGCGATTGCGGCCGGCGCCGAGATCGATCAGCAGCAGCTGCGAGGCACCGCGATCGGTGCGCAGTTGCGGCGTCACCGTCCTGCGCGCGTCCTGGACCGGTGCAAACGCCGAAACGACCAGCGACAGCGGTGCGACCATCTTGCGAGCCTCGCCCTGCTGGCTCCAGCTCGTCTTCATGGAGAGCGAGTCCTTGCCCACCGGAATCGTGATGCCGAGCGCCGGACAGAATTCCTCACCGACGGCCTTCACCGTCGCGTACAGGTCGGCGTCCTCGCCCGGCTCGCCGCAGGCCGCCATCCAGTTCGCCGACAGGCGCACGTCGGAAATCTTCGCGATATCGGCGGCCGCGATGTTGGTGATCGCTTCGGCCACCGCCATGCGTCCGGAGGCCGGGGCGTCGAGCAATGCCAGCGGCGTGCGCTCGCCCATGGCCATCGCTTCGCCTGCGTTCGAG
>CAZBKC010000741.1:0-1753 GCA_964492345.1 uncultured Steroidobacter sp.
TGCAGCTCATCGGCGAAACCTACGATGTCATGAAGCGCCTGCTGGGCATGAGCAATGTCGAGATGCACGACGTCTTCGCCGACTGGAACCGGCGCGAACTCGACAGCTACCTGATCGAGATCACACGCGACATTCTTGCTTTCAGGGACGAGAGCGGAATTGCGACCCTCGATGTGATCCTCGACGCCGCCGGCCAGAAAGGCACCGGCAAGTGGACAGCGGTCGAGGCGCTGGACCAGGGGATTCCTCTCACGCTGATCGTCGAAGCGGTGTTTGCCCGCGCGTTGTCGGCGGCGCATGGCGAGCGCGTTGTCGCCGAGAAGAAGATCGAGCCCGACGTCGTCGCCTTCCAGGGCGACAAGGCGCGGTTGATCGACGATCTGCGCCAGGCGTTGTATGCCGCGAAGATCATCAGCTATGCGCAGGGCTATCAGTTGCTGCGCAACGCTGCCAGGACCTACCAGTGGAACCTGAACTACGGCGGCATCGCGCTGGTCTGGCGCGGCGGCTGCATCATCCGTTCGGCCTTCCTCGGCGACATCAAGAAAGCCTTCGATCGCGACCATGAACTGGTCAATCTGCTGCTCGATCCCTTCTTCAACGACGCAGTGGCCAGCCGTCAGGCGGCGTGGCGTCGCGTGATCGTCGCGGCGGTGCAAAGCGGCATTCCGGTTCCGTGCCTGAGCTCGGCACTGGCGTATTTCGACGGTTACCGATCGGGTCGCCTGCCGGCCAACCTGCTGCAGGCACAGCGCGATTATTTCGGCGCGCACACGTATGAACGTATCGACCGTCCACGCGGTGAATTTTTCCACACAGACTGGACAGGCCACGGTGGCGCCACGACTTCGCGGTCCTACAACGCCTGACAGAGACCGGAATTCTTTCTGTAGGTCAGGCTTTAGCCTGACGACTCAGCAGAGGCCGGCTAAAGCCGGCCCCACAGGAAGAACTCCGAGCCGGAGCCTGGCAGGACCGGAATCGCGTGCAGGCGCTTCAGTGATCACCGTACAGAGTTGTCCGGCCAGGTTGGCTATGCTCGGATGCCCTTAAGGGGTGCGTTCGGATCGCGAGTCTTGAAGACACCAGCCCACCGCCATGTCGCCCGTTTTCTGCGTTCGATGTCATTGCTGGTCGCGACCATTCCTGCCGCGCAACTGGCTGCAGCGCAGGAGTCGGGTCGCGACAACATCAGGCTCAGTTGGGCGAAAGCGTCCGAAACCGATCTTGGGACGGCGATCTACGGCGACTACGAGGCGTCGCCGGAATCCGAGTATCTGATTGCCGGCAGCTGGGGACGCCGGTTGAGTCCGACGATGTTCGGTCTGCCGATCGAACTGACCGGCAACGTCGGCCTGCAGTGGGTCAATTCACATGGCCTGCAGGATGACGGCGTTGGGCTCAACGCCTACATCAAGGCCCACTATTCCTGGCGCCTGCCCTGGATCAGGAAGTACGTACGCTTCGGACTCGGCGAAGGTGTGAGCTATCTGTCGGAGATCCCGCTGGCCGAACAGCGCGATTTCGCGAAGAAGGGAGCGGACATCACGTCCGAGAAGCTGATGAACTACCTCGAGTGGACCATCGACGTGCCGATGCGCCAGTTCGGCGCCATGGACCGGATCATCAGCAAGGACATCGACGACATCTACTTCGGTTTCTTCATCTTCCATCGCTCCAGCGTCTTCGGCCTGTTTTCCGAAACGAAGGGCGGGATCAATTTCATGGGGTTCGGGATCGAGGCGAGATACTG
>CAZBKC010000742.1:0-1748 GCA_964492345.1 uncultured Steroidobacter sp.
GAAGACCTCGCCGTGAAACTCATGCTCAAGTGGCCGAATCTGTACTACTCGACCAGCGCATTCACGCCGAAACACTACCCGAAAGCCATTGTCGACTACGCCAATACGCGCGGCGCCGGCAAGGTGATGTACGCCGGTTACTGGCCGATGGGACTGTCACTCGAAAAAATCTTCCGCGAACTTCAGGACGTGCCGTTCAAGGATGACGTGTGGCCGAAATTCCTGCGCGAGAACGCGCTGAAACTGTTCAATCTTCCGTGTTGAAAGGCGAGGTGCATCATGGCTGACGACAACACCCGACCCGCTGTGACCGATGCGCGCACCGCGCCTGTCGCCGTCTGGCAGATGCTCGAAAAACTCAAGGGCGATGAGCTGAAGGCCTGGCGCATCGCGGACCTGCCGAATACTCCGAGCGCTGCCGAACGGGGTATCGATCTGCCCATGCCCTTCGGCTGGTTCGTGATCGGCTATTCGGATGAACTCGGCGCAGGGCAGGTGAAGCCGCTGCGCTATTTCGGCCAGGAGCTTGTCATGTGGCGCGGCGAGGACAACCAGGTGCGCGTCCTCGAAGCCTATTGCCGTCATCTCGGCGCTCACCTCGGATACGGCGGACGCGTGCAGGGCAATGACATCGAATGCCCGTTCCATGCCTGGCAGTACAACGGCGAAGGCTGCGTGACGAAAATTCCGTACGCGAAGATCGTTCCGCCACAGGCCAAACGGCCGTGCTTGCAGAGCTGGCCGGTGGTCGAGAGAAATCGCTTCATCTGGGCCTGGTACCACCCGATGAAAGCGGCCCCGACGTTTGAAGTGGATGCGCTGCCGGAGACGTCGGACCCGGAATGGACCGACTACGAGAAGCACGAGTGGATCGTGCACGGTCCGTTGCAGACCATGGCCGAGAACGGCGTCGACAGTGCGCACTTCAAGTACATCCATGGGACGGCCACGATGCCGGACTACGAATTCAAGTTCGACGGCGTGCGCCGCGCCGCGTCCGTCAACGCGAAACTCGGCACGCCGCGGGGCGAAGTCGACGGCACGATTTCGTACGGAACCGTCGGCGCGGGGCAGGCATGGACTCGCTTCACGGGCATCTGCGAGACGTTGATGGTTGCGGGCATCACGCCCATCGCACCCGACCAGACGCACATCCGCTTTGCTTTCACGCAGATGAAAAGTCAGAGCAGCGGCGATCGCGCCGGCGTCAGCCGCGCGCTGGTCCGCGATATCTGCAAGCAGCTCGACCAGGACAAGGTCGTGTGGGACCGTCAGATGTATCGCAAACAGCCCCTGATTTGCGAGGGCGACGGCCCGATCATGGGCTTCCGCAAGTACTACTCGCAGTTCTACGCGGAATGGCAGGGCGAAGGCGGCGAGAGCGTCGGGATGAACCGCAGCTTTTCGCGCAAGGCGACGTGAGACTGCTCAGGGCCGCTGACATGTTCGACGAGTCGCCCGAGGAAGCAGGTCACACCGTTGTGGTGGCCTCGAAATCAAGCTGTCCATGTGACCGGGCAACGGATCGCGGTCGCCAGCGCATGCGGGCGGTAGGTTGTCAGTATGCGTAAAATTACACGTAAAAAAAGACGCAAAAGAATAGACAACTCCAATTAATATGGCATTATGCGTAGAATGACAGAAGTTAAATAGCGCACTGATAGCCCAAAGCCGCTCGCGCCCTCTTCTTCTCGGTACATATATATGTATGTGCAGGTGCGGCCTGCCCGTTCGATTGTCGAGGGACT
>CAZBKC010000743.1:0-1742 GCA_964492345.1 uncultured Steroidobacter sp.
ACCGCTGCGCAGGGACAGCAGCAGCAGGCACAGCGCCGAGACCATGTTCAGGAGATAGCAGCCCGTCACGATGCGGCGCCGATCGTAGAAATCGGCGACATGACCCGCAGGCAGGATCAGCACGATGAACGGCAGGAACTGGGACAACCCGATCAATCCCAGATGCAGGGGATCGCGCGTCATCGCGTAGACCTGCCAGCCCACCGCGACCGTCTGCATCTGCACACCCAGCGTGCTGAAACAACGCGCGATCAGGTAACGGATGAAGTCACGCTCATCCAGCAGGGCAAGGCGGTTCGAGGCGGGCATCCGGACATCGCAGGATCTCGGGGCCGCGAAGGATACCGAAAACGCCCGTTTGTCACCCTTTGGAATCAAAGGGCGGGCGATCGAATTTCCGATTCGCCCGCCGACGCTGACTGTGCTGGAGGAGCAAGGCCCGTCAATTGATCGCCTGAACCCGGATGTTTCCGCCGGTCGTGCGTGCCTTGATCGGCGCCCCGCCGCCATTGATCGTGCCGGCAAGCCGCCGTTCGCGCGCTTCCGTCGTGGTCACGGGCAGTTCGCTTGAGACCGATCCACCACTCGTCGACGCATCGAGCACGCCCGCCGTATTTTTCGGCACGCGGATCACGATACGGTGATGTCGGCTCCTTCGGCTTCGACCGTGAGCTGGCCACCCGGCGCCACGGCGAATGTCCGATCCAGACGTTTTTCGGCCGCCTGAACCGCCACGCCGGTCAGGGTCAGGCAAATCGCGACAATCGTCAGAACGCGTCGCATTACGGATATCTCCCTTGCATCGATGGGTAGTCCTTGCGATGCGGCCGGGCCCCGGAAGGTTGCAAGGCGCTTTAAAAAGAGTCATTGCCAGGAACGCAACCTTCCCCTCGCCCGTCGCATCCCAACTGCAGATGCCGCGTGACGCGGCCGACGAGCCCGAGAAGGAGATTGTCATGTTCACCGTCGTCAGATTCGGTCACCCCGCCCAGCGCACTCTTTGCATGGTGTTGTCGATGCTGATCGTCAGCGTAAGTCTGGGCCTCGCAGACTTCGCCACCGAGCGTGCCGCCGACAGCAGCTACTCGGTGACAGTCACGCAGCTTCAGTAGATATCCGAAAGCGACGATCCCGCGGCGGACGCGCTCAAACAGCGCGCTGCGCGAGGCAGCCGCGCCGCTCTGGTGCAATTCTCTGGTGCAATTCGTTCGTCATTCGCGGACGAGCATCCATCGCGGTAGCAACACCGGATTCACCCGACTATTCTCCCTGCGATATCCCGCAGCGAGAAACGTCGGTGGCCAAAGTTCCTCCCGGAGTCGGTCCGAAGTATCCGCAGGTCGTCGTCCTGTTCGGCGCCACGGGTGACCTGTCGCGGCGCAAGCTGCTGCCGGGTCTGTTTCACCTGGTCGGCGCCGGCTTCATCCCCGACTGCCGAATCGTTGGCGTGTCGCTCGACAATCTCGATGCCGATGGCTTTCGCAAATTCGCCCGCGAGGCACTCGGCGAATTCGGGGCGCGCAAGTTCTCGCCCGAATCCTGGGAGGATTTCGCGAAGCATCTGCATTACGTCCCGCTGTCGGCCGGGCCCAGGGCATTACGCGAAGCCGTCGAATCGGCGGAGAAATCGCTGGCCACCGAGAGCCGCCGCCTGCACTACCTCAGCGTGCCGCCGAATGCCGCACTCTCAGCCGTGCGCATGCTGGGGGATGCGCGAGTTCTCCACGACCTGCGCATCCCCC
>CAZBKC010000744.1:0-1736 GCA_964492345.1 uncultured Steroidobacter sp.
CCGGATGTGCGGCGGCAGCGGCAACTGCACCAGGATGCCGTGGATGGCCGGGTCGACATTCAGGGCGTCGATGCGCGCCAGCAGTTCTTCTTCGCTCGCCGTCGCCGGCAGCTCGATCAATTCGGAATGAATGCCAGCCTCGCGACAGGCCTTGATCTTGCCGCTCACGTAGGAGCGCGAAGCGGGACTGTCGCCGAGGAGAATCACTGCGAGCCCGGGCGTAATGCCGTGCTTCGCTCTCAACTCGTCCACCCGGACGTGATACTCCGCACGGAGCTTTGCAGCGATGGCTTTGCCGTCGATGATCTTGGCGGACATGCTATGGGCCGACTGGCTACTGGCCGCTGGCTACTGGCCAGACGGGAGGAAAGTGCTGAGTCACCTCAGAACCACCGTCTTCACATCGTTGATGACGATGCGACGCTCCGCGTGCCACTTCACCGCACGATTCAGCACGACGCTCTCCAGATCGGCACCGATGGTCACCAGCTCTTCCGGGGACATGGTGTGATCCACGCGCGCGACTTCCTGTTCGATGATCGGACCTTCGTCGAGGTCGGTCGTCACGTAGTGCGCCGTCGCACCGATGAGCTTCACGCCGCGCGCGTGCGCCTGGTGATAGGCCTTCGCGCCCTTGAAGCCGGGAAGAAACGAGTGATGGATGTTGATGGCGCGGCCCGCGAAATACCTGCACGCGTCCGCGGTGAGGATCTGCATGTAGCGGGCGAGCACCAGCAGATCGCCGTCGACTTTTTCGAACAGTTCGACAACGCGCTTCTCCTGGTCGGCCTTGCGGCCATCGATCACCGGAAAGTAATGGAACGGAATGCCATGCCATTCGGTGAGGCTGCGCATGTCCTGGTGATTCGAGACGACAGCCACCACTTCGATCGGCAACGTCCCCGTGCTGTAGCGATGCAACATGCTGTTGAGACAGTGGCCATGCCTGGACACGGCCAGCACGGCACGGCATTTGCGCTGCACTTCGTGAAACCGATACGCCATGGCGAAGCGCGCGCCGACGGTGCGGGCGAATTCCCTGTCCAGGTCGGCGAGCGACGGTGTGCCCTGCCCGTTCGGATGGAACACGGCGCGCATGAAGGACTTCACCGTGTACGGATCATCGAAATGCTGGGCCTCGGTGATCAGGCAGTTATGGGACGCCAGAAAGCCGGCGACTGCGGCGACGATGCCCGTCGTATCCGGGCAGGAAAGGGTCAGCACGATGCTGGGCGGTTTGCCGGCGTTGCCGCCTTGAGCATCCGCCGCAGCGGGCGCGGGAGCAGAGGCGATGATGGAGTCGTTGGGCATTGTGTTCCAGCCGCAGTAAGACCCGCCCCACCCTGACCCTCCCCCGCAAGCGGGGAGGGAGGACGGTCTGACTGATCACCAGTCACGAGTCACTTCTCAGTACCGATAGTGATCCGGCTTGTACGGGCCAGACTTCGACACACCGATGTAGTCAGCCTGCTCCTGCGTCAGCTCGGTCAACTGCACATTCAGCGTTGCCAGCTGCAGCCGCGCAACCTTCTCGTCCAGGTGCTTCGGCAACACGTACACACCGATCGGATACTTCGCCGTGTTGGCATACAGCTCGATCTGCGCCAGCGTCTGGTTCGCGAACGACGAGCTCATGACGTACGACGGGTGGCCGGTCGCACAGCCGAGGTTCACCAGGCGACCTTCGGCCAGCAGGATGATGCGCTTGCCGTCGGGGAAAATGATGTGGTCGACCT
>CAZBKC010000745.1:0-1736 GCA_964492345.1 uncultured Steroidobacter sp.
AGCACACGGTCTTGATCGGGCCACTCGGCGCTCCGTTGCCGCGCGCCACCACGAGCCGCACGGTCTCCAGGCGATCGGCGACCTCGAACAGCCGATCGACATAGCCGGCCTCGGCCACGACCACCTCGGCGCGACTGTCGTTCAGTTGATGCACGAGGACGTCGCCGCGATAGCTGGTGTTCACCGAGACCTCGACGAGCCCGGCAGTGCCGATGCCAGCTGCACCGACGCCGTAGGTTGCGCAGCGAGGGGCGCCGCCAGTTCAGACGAACTCGTGAACAAATCGCGCAGCCCAAGCGCACTTCGTTCACGCACTCGTCGGGGCACCAGCGCGGCGATGCCGTGCCCGGCCCGGCGCGGTAGGGCTCGCACGCCCGGACCCTGACGGGCAATCTGCGCGATCACTCCGACCCGGCGCCGCGCGGCATCTCGACCTCGCGGCGCACGGCATCCAGGTCCGAAAAACCGAACGGCGCCGCCCGAAGGCGGCGCCGAAAGGGGTTGGAACTCGAAGGTGTCAGACGGTGGTCTGCTTGCGACGCACGCCGGCGACGATCAGCAGGCCGGCACCGACGGCGAGCAGGACGATGGCGACAGTGGTCGTGGTGCTGACGCCTGACGAACCAGTGGTCGGAATCTGCCCGCTCGGTGCCGCGGTGGTGGCAGGAGCGGCGATCGTGGTGGTCGCTGCCTGGCCCGGGATCGTGAGTGAGAACGAGACGGTGCCGTTCTGACCTACGCCGGTGCCCGTGTATGTGCCTGGCGCCGTGGGAGCCACGGTGAAGTTGCCCGTGGCGTTGCCTAGTGCCGCCTGCTGCGGAAGGAGCAAGCCGAGGACGCTGCCGGTCAACGCGGGCGACGAGACGCCCACGCATGGCGCGGTGACGGAGGCGGGCGTCGACTGCGCCTGGTTGAACGTGACAGTCTCACCGACGACGCAGTTGAGGTAGACCACCGAGTAGGCACCGCCTGCCACAGGTGGGACTGGGATCGATGCCCCGGGTGCGTATGACTGCGCCGACGCAGCCACACCAAAGCCGAAGACGGCGGCGGCTGTGGCTAGGAAGGCCAATGCGAGCTTCTTCATGGCGAATCCTTCCCCTTGGGAATCCTCCTAATCCTAGTCCTGTTCTACCTGCGATAGCGAGTGCCAATTGCCGATCTCGACGGTAAATCTCAATGTGCGTGACCGAACCTGAGTAGCGCGAATGGCGTACGCGCGGCGATCTTGACGTCGCACCAGACCGACCAGGTCTCCAGGTATTGGCGGTCGAGGCGCAATCGATCGGTCTTGTGGACCGTCGAACGGCCCTCGACCTGCCACAGACCCGTCAATCCTGGCCGCATCCTGCGGTAGAGCGCTTGGTCGTAGTCGGGTCGGAGTGCGATCTCGTCGGCGAGCAACGGGCGAACGCCAACGATGCTCATCCGGCCCTGCAGCACGTTGAGCAACTGCGGAAGTTCGTCCAGACTGGTACGCCGGAGCAGCCGCCCGATCGTCGTGATCCGTGGATCGTCGGCGGGCAACTTGAAGTCGTTGTCCTGATAGGCCCGGCGAGCGACGTCGTCCTCCAGCACCGCTTGATGCGTACCGTCGCGCATCGTGCGAAACTTGAACACACGGAATGACCGGCCGCCGCGCCCCACACGATCTTGTGTGAAGAAGATCGGCCCTCGGCTCGTACATCCGACGAGGACAGCGATCACGATGCCTGGGATAGGATAGTGAAAGAACC
>CAZBKC010000746.1:0-1731 GCA_964492345.1 uncultured Steroidobacter sp.
GACATCGTGCTGACCTTGCGGTGACGGAACCACTGCACAGCCGTCTGCACGATGTCGCTGATCTCCGCAGCGCTCGTTCTCGTCTTCGGCGGTCTGACACTCTGGATACACGACGAAGCGTTCATCAAATGGAAAGTCACGGTCGTGTACTGGCTGTTTGCTGCCGGATTCCTCATCAGCCAGTTGGTCGGTGAACGACCGATGATCCAGCGCATGCTCGAGGGCAACGTCACGCTGGAACGCCCTCTGTGGATGCGACTCAACATGGTCTGGGCCGTTTTCTTCCTGGCGCTCGGCGCACTCAACATCTATGTCATGCACAACTTCACCACCGACACCTGGGCCAAGTTCAAGGTGTTCGGGGTGCTCGGCCTGACACTGGTCTTCACGGTGCTGCAGGGCATCTGGCTGGCGACAAAGATTCAGTCCGACGAGCCCAGGGCCGGCTGATCACAGGCAATCCGCAGTGAACCGCGCCGAACGAATCTGTGCCGAGCTGCGCAGCAAGCTGCATAGCGATTCAGTGGAGCTGGTCGACGACAGCCATCTGCACGCCGGTCACGCCGGTGCCCGCGACGGCAAGGGACATTTCCGCGTCCGCATCGTTTCAGCCGATTTCGAGGGACTGCGCACCGTGCAGCGCCACCAGCTCGTCTATCGCTCGCTCGGCGACCTGATGCAGACCGACATCCATGCACTGGGCATCGCTGCGCTCACTCCTGCCGAAGCTCGTATCTCCGACTGAACTCCAACCAAAGGACTCTCAATGAACCGCCGCCTGTCTCCCTTTGCCTTCCTGGCCCCACTGCTGCTGCTGGCCGCCTGCGGCAAGGCAGCCGCGCCAACACCTGCGGCCGAATCCATCGCCACGGTGAACGGCAAGGCCATCAGCAAGTCGCAGTTCGATCTGTACGTGGAAAACATCGAGCGGCAGGCAGGCCGCGAAATTCCCGACGACCAGAAGTCGCAGCTGCTGGATCAGTACATCGGCATGGAACTGGCTGCCGCGGCCGCCGAGAAAGCCGGTGTGGCCAAGGATCCGAAAGTCGAGGACCAGGTCGCGCTGGCAAGACTGAATGTCATCGTCGATGCCGGCCTCAAGAAATACCTCGACGATCACCCTGTGACCGATGAGGAACTCAAGCCCGAATACGATGCGCAGGTAGCTGCCATGCCGCGCGAATACCACGCGCGTCATATCCTCGTCGACGACAAGGCGACCGCAGATGCGCTGACGGCACAGCTCAAGGGCGGCGGCGATTTCGCCAAGCTCGCCAAGGAGAAGTCGAAGGATTCGTCCAACGAGAACGGCGGCGATCTCGGCTGGTTCACGCTCGACACGATGGTGAAGCCCTTCGGCGACGCGGTGCAGTCTCTGACACCGGGCCAGATGACGGATCAGCCGGTGCAGAGCCAGTTCGGCTGGCACATCATCAAGCTCGAAGAATCGCGCGCACCGGCACCGCCAGCCTTCGAAGAAGTGAAGGAACGTGTCCGGCAGATCGTGCAGCGCAAGCGCCTGCAGACGTACCTGGACGAATTGCGCAAGAACGCGAAGATCGAGAAGAAGATCTGAGCGTGAGGTGATGAGGTGATCGGGTGATGGAGTGATGACAAGAAGCTCGTGCATCATTCTGACTTGATCACTTCATCACTTGATCACCCCATCACTTCTATTGCTCCAACAGACGCAACAGCCCCTCCTCATCCAGCACCTCCACCCCCAGCTCC
>CAZBKC010000747.1:0-1731 GCA_964492345.1 uncultured Steroidobacter sp.
GTGGCCAAGGCATTGCGGGCCTTCGCTCCGACGGCTGCTGCGTCGGCCGACAAGCCGAACTGAACGATGCCGCTGCCTCGCATCACTGCGACGCGAGTCCACGTCGTCAACCTGGAAACGGGCGAGGTTTACTACGCCAAGGAAAGCGGCAATGAGCGTCGGGCCGCCAGCCTCATCAAACTACTGACCGTCTTCGTCGTGCGGCAGCAGAAGACGACTCTGGCGAGCCTCGCCGCGACGACGATGATCACCAGCGACGACGTGGCGGTCGGTGGGTCCGGTGCCAACCTGCACGCCGGCGATGTCCTGTCGTTGCACGAGTTGCTGCACGACGCGTTGCTTCCATCCAGCAACCAGGCCTGCATGGCGCTGGGCCGCGTCATCGGTCAGGAACTCCTCGACTTCGAGTCCGGCGGCGCCGGTGACCCGATCGAGCGCTTCGTCACGGAGATGCGGACGCAGGCCAAGCGTCTGGGCGCCGTCGACACGACGGTCATCGACCCGCACGGCTTCGATGGCGGCAACGTCACGAGTCCGGCCGACGTCTGCCGGCTGCTGGCAGCGCTGCGCGACGACGAGGTCGTGCTCGATATCTGGCGGTTCAGCAGCTACCGGATGTCGCTGACCCGCAGCGGCAGCCCGACGATCGTCACCGTCGCCGCCACCAACCGGATGAAGGCGGACATCGGCGTGATCGGTGGCAAGACTGGAACGGTCGCTGGAGAGACTTTCAACCTCGCTGAGCTGTGGGAAGCGCCGAACGGGCAGACCGTGGCGTGCTGCCTGCTCGCATCGAGCACCACGCAAAGCCGCTATGTCGACATGCGCACCATCTTGGCGCAGCTGCCGGTCGACTTCCCGGCGCTGGCGGTATCGGGGACGCCATTCACGCCGGCATATCTGTTCGACGTGCTCGGCTACGGTGGCGGCTGGTGGGACGGCGCCGACATCGTAAACATGTTTCAGGACACGGCCGCCTCGGTGGCGGTAGCCACCAGCGGGCAATCGGTGGGGCGCTGGCAGCCGAAGGCGGGCAACTCCACGCACTGGCAGCAATGCGCACCAGGCAGCAGGCCGAAATGGAACCGCGCGGGCTATCTGAAATTCGACGGCAAGAACGACTACCTCGACCTGGGTTCGACGTCGTGCGCGAGGACGAACCTGTTCGCGTCTGCGAACGACACCTTCATCGTCGCGCAACGGTTCCTGACGTCCGATAAAAGCGCTGCCTTGGTTGCCAAGGCCGGCGCGGCGGTTGCGACCCGTACATTCGAGATTCACTTTGACAACGCTTATTCCGCGCGCCCGGCGTATTACCTGCGTGGGGCGACGCTTGGCAAGCCCTACGCGATGAACGACGCAAGCGTGCGGAATCTGCATCTCTGGTGGGACGGCACGGCCGCCGCGCTCGACGCCGGCGCGAAAGGTTCGGTAGCCGTTCCCGTCGGCACCGCCGCAGACGAGACCGACCAGAACATCAACCTCGGTGCACGCACCGGAGGGTCTGGTGCACAGCTTGCCGGTCGGATCTATCAGTTGGTCATCGTCGACAGCTACGACCGCGACGCGATGCGCCGGTTGCGCGACTGGTTTGCCGGCGGGGCAGTCAATGCTTTTGCCGAACGGGCGCCCTGTCCGGCCAACCCGGCAGACACGCCGCTCGACGGCAACCGCAGTTCACACGAATAGGGAACCCTGCTAGCCGCAATACTGTTCAGATAGAAGATAACC
>CAZBKC010000748.1:0-1719 GCA_964492345.1 uncultured Steroidobacter sp.
GCAGGATGCAGGTGCCGGGCTCGAAGCCCGCATTGCGCGCTGCGGCGGCGTATTCTTCGCCCAGCACGGGCAGGTTTGTTTGTGCGAAAAAGTTCACGCCCATTCGGCCCGCACGCCGTGCGGCAACCTTCGTCGCGCCGCCCCAGGCAATCGTCGGTCGGCCATCGCGGAACGACGCAGGCGTGACCCGCGGCATGTCGCGCCCTTCCGAAGCCTGCCGGAGGATCGCGAGCAGCTTCGACAGCTTTTCGTCCGCAATGGCGCCGCGTCTTTCGTAGTCGAGCCCGTACAGTTCGTACTCGGCAGGCCGGTAGCCGATGCCGAAGATGAACGTCACGCGCCCGCGGCTGATGTGATCGAGCACGATCATGTCTTCGGCAAGGCGCACCGGGTCATACATGGGCAGCAGCGCACAGCCGATGATGATCGGTGAATTCTTCGTGACCGCAGCGATGGCGGACGCGAGCATGAGCGGCGACGGCAGGTAGCCGTCGTCAGCCGCATGATGTTCCGACAGGCCGATACCGACGCAGCCCTTGTCGTCTGCCCACTGCGCCATCTCGATCGCGGTCTGATACATGTCGGCGATCTGCGCAGGAGTCTTGCCCGGCACCCGCATGTCGAAGCGCATCATGAACATCGAGCATCCCCCGTTGCCGTCATTCCTGTTTTGAAGTACACGAAGACACGCCGCGATTCAACCGCCGTTTCCTGCAGGAGCAAGTGATGACCCGCATCGATCTGTCGGGAAAAGTCGCCGTCGTCACCGGCGGCAGTCGCGGACTGGGGCTCGCGATGGCGCATGGACTTGCCGAGGCCGGCGCAGCCGTGGCCGTGGCGAGCCGCAAACTCGATGCCTGTCAGACCGTGGTCGATGAACTCGTCGCCACGGGCGCACGCGCCTCCGCTCATGCGTTCGACGCAGGCGACTGGAACGACTGCAGCCGGCTGTTCGACGAAGTCACGCAGCGCTGGGGTACTACGCATATTCTCATCAACAACGTCGGCAAATCGCCGGTCGCGCCCTCCTCGCTCGACACCAGCCAGGAACTCTTCGACAAGATCATCGCGCTGAACCTGCGCTGCGTGTTCCGGCTGTGTGCGCTGTTCGGCAGTCACATGCATACGCACGACGGCGGCGCGATCGTGAACATCTCCTCGACCGGTTCGCTGCGAGCCAGTCCCAGCTTCGCTCCGTACGCCGCCGCCAAAGCCGGCGTGAACGTGCTCACCGAAACCTTCGCGCAGGAATTCGCACCGAAGGTGCGCGTCAACACCGTGATGCCCGGCCCGTTCCACACGGACGCCACCCGCTCATGGTCGCGCTCGGAGGCATTCACGCAGCAGGCACCGGGCATCCTGCCGCTCGGCCGCGCAGGCGAGCCGCCCGAGATCGTCGGCGCGGTGCTGTATCTCGTCAGCGATCTCGCCTCGTTCACGACCGGGGCGTGCCTGGCGGTGGACGGCGGTCATCGCATCGGCGGGCGGACCTGGAACGGAGGCCGCGAAAGACCGCATAAAAGATAAGGGGGATCTGAAGAACTCAAGTCTTCTCTTTTTTGCGGTCTTTTGCGGCGCTCTTCTCCTTGCGATTGCTCCGACTCTTGCTCTTCGCGGCCGTCCGCAGCAACGCATCGTGCTTCAGCAGGCGCTGCTGCTCTGCCCGGAAGCGCTTCACGATGGTTTCGGTATCCGCGTCCGGACAGACGCTGTGCTTCA
>CAZBKC010000749.1:0-1718 GCA_964492345.1 uncultured Steroidobacter sp.
GGCGTCTTCACCGCCGAGACCGCCAACCACCTGCCCCATGTAATCGATACCGTCGGCCAGACGCCGCGCGATGAGCGATGCGTCGCCGACTCCGCCCGCCAGTGCCTCCATGTCCTGCTGCAGGCGCAGACCCGTCAGTTCGAAGCGCTCGATGTGCCGCGTCATGCCTTCGATGCCGTTCGAGCCCAGGCCGCTGACGACATTGCCCAGCGACTGCAACAACTGCGGCACCAGTGCCCGCACGTCGGTTGCCGACTTCTGCACCGCCAGCGTCGCTTCGCGCGAACCCAGAATCGTCTGCGACAGTTTCTGCAGCTCCACCGACGGCCCGAAGCCCCTGGCGTCCGGCCCTGCGGCCTCGACGAGTCTGGAATAGCGATCGAGTGCCTTCGCCAGCGCATCGAACGCTTCGGCCTTGCCGGACAGCGCACCCACCGTCAGCGACGGGATCTTCTGCGACAGCGCCACGACTTCGTTGATATGGCGCGCCTGCTGCGCGTCCTGACCTGAATCCCGATTCGCGAACAGCAGCAGTCCGACTGCAATGGCAATGCAGACCAGCGCAATGCCGAGCAGCAGCGGCAGGAACCGCACACCGTGCATCTTGTTGGCGTTAGCGTCAGCCATGAGCCCACTCCACGGGCAGCGACGCGCCCGCGGGTACCGCGTCGGCGACGATGCTCTGCCTGAAATCTTTCACTACCGTTCTCATTAGCAATTGCGCCGCACTCACGAGGCTGCCGCCTGCAGGAACTCCGGACTCTCGAGCAGACTGCGCAGACTGAACACCGGCCAGCTCTCGGTGCCGCGGCGGAAGGTACCGGCGAGATACCGTTCGCAGCGGATGATGGTCGGCGGCACGGTGGTACCGAATTCGTTATCGACAAAGCGCCTGAAACCCTGAACCTCATCGACCAGCAGCCCAGCCGGCACTTCGCGATGGTTGGCGACCAGCACGCGCGAACTGCGGCCGATGCTGGTCATGCCACCGCCAAGGAAAGCGCGCAGATCCACGAGCGGCAGCAACTGCCCGCGGACATTGGCGAGACCGCGGATCCACGGCCTGGCTCCCGGTACGCGAGTCACGACGGAGGGAAATCCAAGTACCTCGCGCGTCTCGTCGCGCGCGACGAGGAAGTTTTCGGAGCTGACGCGGAACGCGATACCGACCCACTCGTGCTCGTTGGCCGCATCGCGGCCCTGGCCGCTGAGCGCGACGCGTGCGAGACGCTCCAGTTCGCGCAGCAGCTCGAACGGCTTGTCCCGCAACGAACGCAGGGTCGCTACGGTGACGGGCGCGGTGGTGGCGTTGGCGTTCATGCAGGGATCGGGATCAGTCGGCCAGCGCCGCCTGGGCCTTCTCGATCAGCTTGTCCATGGATACGGGCTTCACGAGATAGTCGACCGCACCCTGGCGCATTCCCCAGATGCGATCGGTTTCCTGGTCCTTGGAGGTGACCATGATCACCGGGATCGACTTGGTATCCGGATCGGACTGCAGCTTGCGTGTGGCCTGGAAACCGTTGACGCCCGGCATGACGACGTCCATGAAGATCAGATCGGGCTTCATGGCCTTGGCCTTGCGGATCGCTTCGGCGCCATCGCCCGCGGAGGCGGTCTGGTAGCCATGGCTTTCCAGCGCCTTCTGCATGACATGAACTTCCGTGGGCGAATCATCGACGATGAGGATCAGGGACATACCTCGCTCCGACATTGCT
>CAZBKC010000750.1:0-1708 GCA_964492345.1 uncultured Steroidobacter sp.
CATGACATCGAGCCGGCCGAACCGGGCAACCGCCGTATCGACCAGCGCCGCAATCTCGGCCTCGTGCAGCACGTCGGTCTTCTGGAACAAGACCCTGCTGCCGAGTTCCTTCGCCAGCGCCTCGCCCTTGTCCGCGGTGCGACCCGCGATCACGACGCTCGCCCCTTCCGCCACGAAACGCCGCGCCGTCGCCTCGCCGATACCGCTCGTGGCGCCGGTGATGACGGCTACTTTGCCTTCAAGTCTGCCTGCCATAATCCGCTCCCGATGATGAAGAGAAGTGTTTCACGCGGAGACCGCGAAGAAGAAGGATTTCACACAGAGATCACAGAGAACACAGAGGGTGGAAGAAGAATGAGGCCTTCTCTGTCTTGCTCTCTGTGCTCTCTGTGATCTCTGTGTGAAATTCTTCTCTTTCGTGTGAAATCCGAAAGTACACCATGAGCCCGGCACCGCACCTGACCCGCACGCACAAGATATCGCTGCTCGTGGCGTTGTACCTCGCGCAGGGGCTGCCTTATGGATTCTTCACGCAGGCGCTGCCGGTGCTGTTGCGGGAAGCGGGCTACTCGCTGAAAGTCATCAGCGCGTTGAGTCTGCTGTATCTGCCCTGGGCGCTGAAATTCCTGTGGGCGCCATGGCTGGATCACCGCGGCACGGCACGCCGCTGGCTGCTCATCTTTCAGACCGCCTCGGTCGTCGCCGCGTTGTCATTGACGCAACTCCAGCTCGATCATGGGCTGATCGTCGTGCTGGTCGCGGCATTCTTTTTCAACATCATCGCCGCTTCGCAGGATGTCGTGACCGACGGACTCGCGGTGCGCATGCTCGATGCACGCGAGCGCGGCTACGCGAACGGCATCCAGGTGGGCGCCTATCGGCTCGGCATGATCTTCGGCGCCGGCGTACTGCTGATCGTCTTCGCACGCACGAACTGGGCGGTCATGTTTGCCTGCATGGCGGCGCTGCTCGTCCTGACGATGCTCCCTGTCTGGTCTCTGCCGGAAACGCCGCGACCCGCTTCCCAGCACGTGAGCGCCAGGGCACTGCTCATCGCCTGGTTGCGGCGCATGCTGATGCCGGGAATGCTGGCCTTTGCCGGCCTCATTTTCTGTTACCGCTTCGGCGACGCGATGGTATCGAACGTGCTGGGTCCATTCCTTTCCGACTCGGGTCTCGACAAGGAAACGATCGGCTGGATGAAGGGCACGGTCGGCAATGCCACCAGCCTGATAGGCGCGGTGCTCGGCGGCTGGTACGTGTTTCGCGTGCCGCGTCGACGCGCGTTGCTGGTCACCGGTCTCGCGCAGGCGCTGACCTTCGTGCTGTACGTCGTCGCCGCATTCGGCATCGGCGGCACGACCTTGCTGTGGGTAGCCACGGTGACGGAGAGCATCGTCGGCACGACGGCCACGGTCGCGCTGTTCACACTGATGATGGATGCGTCCGACCCGGAGCACGCGGGCACGGACTACACGCTCTTTGCGAGCTTCTTCGTGCTGGTCAACAGTGCCGGGACATTTGCGTCGGCGGCAATCGTCGATGCGTCTGGCTATGTACCGGCGTTCATCGTCGGTACGGCGCTCGCTGTCGCCGGCGTGCTCGCGCTGGTGGCCGTGCTGGATCGCAGCCCGACGTCGACTCGCATCGCCAGCGCCTGGCGCTGACAGCCTGCCTCATTCCTGCGGTGGTGGCGCCGCAGGAATGA
>CAZBKC010000751.1:0-1708 GCA_964492345.1 uncultured Steroidobacter sp.
TGTCGGCCGAGCGGTCGACTTCCTCGACGGCGTTCTCCTCGCTGAGGGTGCGCACGTGGAACGGATCGCTTCGAGATGCCGTGCCGAGCAGGGCGCCACCGGCACCGGCGAGGTGCTCGACGACGCTGCGAGACAACTCGACGACGCCACCCGTGGGATAGCGCCCCGAGAACAGCAGGCCGTCGAAGCCGTCCTGAATGCCGACGACATCCCAGCCCAAAGCCTCGGCGGCCAGTACCACCCCGGCGATCACCGAGTTCAGACCCGGAACCGGTCCGCCAGTGATGGTGATCGCCAGCCGGGTGGTCACGTCGTCATCGCCGCCATGCGTGCACGCAGGATCGAGCGCAGGTCTTCGCCGTAGCCGGTGAGGATCCCGCCGTCCACGGCGATCATCTGACCGGTGATCATCGCCGCGCGGTCACTGGACAGGAAGCTGACGCACTCTCCGATCTCCTCGATCGTGCAGGGCCGGCCCAGCGGCACCAGCCGGGTGCGGACCATTTCCCGGAACTCTTCGGTGGTGCCCTGCTCGGTGATCGCGGTCTGCACCGCCCCCGGGCACACGGTGTTCACGGTGATGTTGTGGTCGGCCAGTTCCCAAGCCAGGTGCTGGGTCAGGCCGGCCAGGCCGTGCTTGGCCACGGTGTATTCAAGACTGCCCAGGAAGGTCATCCTGATACCGGCGATCGAACCGATGTTGACGATGCGGCCGGTGTTGTTTGCGAACATGGCTGGTGCAACGGCCTTGCAGCACAGGAAGACTCCGGTCAGGTTCACGCCCAGGACGCGGTTCCACTGCTCCTCCGGCAGGTCCTGCAGCAGCGTCGCGGGGCCTTCGATGCCGGCATTGTTGACCAGGATGTCGACGGCTCCGAACTTCTGGACCGTGGCGGTGACCATGGCGTCCAGTGTGTCCTTGTCGGTGACGTCGGCGACGAAGCCCATCGCGGTGCCCCCGGCGGCGGTTATCTCGCCCACGACCGTGTTGGCTTGGTCCAGCTTGCGGGCGTTCACCACGACGTTGGCGCCCTCGCGGGCCAGGACTTTCGCGATGCCCGCACCGATCCCCCGCCCGGATCCCGTCACGATCGCCGTCTTGCCGTCCAATTCCATGTGATCCCCTTCGGTATCAGCCGGCCATCTGTTCTTCGGTGCGCGCGATGATCTCCGCTTGCTGTGCCGGCGACAGATCGACGAAGTACGCCGAATAGCCGGCGATGCGCACGATCAGGTTGCGGTACTTCTGCGGATCCTGCTGCGCGGCCAGCAAGGTTTCCTTGTTGATGATGTTGAACTGCACGTGCCACAGCTTGAGGTCACACCACGTCCGGATCACCTGCATCAACCGTCGGGTGCCGTCTTCGCCGGCGACGTTGGCCGGATTGAACTTCAGGTTGATCAGATCCCCGCCCTTCTCCCGGTATCCGCGGCTTCGCGCCCGCGACATGGACACCAGCGCCGTCGTCGGCCCCTTGACGTCCATACCGTGCGACGCCGAGATTCCCTCGGACAGATACTCGTGGGCCGGGCGCCCGTTGGGCGTCGCCCAGGTGACCTTGCCCATCGGTACGTGCGTGGTAACCGGGATTTGGCGAAGCAGAAAGACCTGATCGTGCGGCTTGGGGTGGGCGTGCAGGAACTCAAGCAGGAAATGCTCGATCTGGAAACCGATGTCGTCGACCCACTCCATGCCGTTGCCGTACTT
>CAZBKC010000752.1:0-1707 GCA_964492345.1 uncultured Steroidobacter sp.
AGGACGCCGCGAACTACAACGAAATCATCTACGAGGGTTACGGCCCGCACGGCGTGGCGATCATCGTCGAAGCGGCGACGGACAACCCGACCCGCACCGTCGCCAACGTCCGCAACGTCTTCGACAACAACGGCGGCAATCTCGCGGCGTCAGGCAGCGTGAGTTTCCAGTTCAGGAAGATGGGCGTGTTCCGGCTCAGCCCCGAAGGCATCGTGCAGGACGACCTGGAACTCGACCTCATCGATCACGGCCTGGAAGAAATGGGCGAAAGCACCGGCGAGAAGGGCGAACCGCAACTCGTGGTCCGCTGCAACTTCCCCGACTTCGGCCAGATGCAGAAGGCCCTCGAAGACCGCAAGATCGTCCCGATCTCCGCCTCGCACGAATACATCTGCATCACTCCGACCGAACTGCCCGAAGCGCAGGCCACGGAAGTGATGACCTTGATCGACAAGCTCGAACAGGACGACGACGTCCAGAACGTGTATCACACGCTGGTGTGAGGACACAGACAGGAGCCGCAAAGACCGCATAAAAGAAGACGAAAAAGGTCGATCGGGATTGTCGGTGCATCAGCAGCAACAGCGCCTTCCTCCGACAGATCAACCATTCTTTTATGCGGTCTTTCGCGGCCTCTTCTCAGAATCCTTTCTATTCACAGTAACTCTTGCAGTCCCGCATTTCGTCCAGGCACATCCGGTCCGCTTCGCGGGCGTTGTTGTCGCAGTCCTGCCGGCGCGAAGCGACATTGCCGCTCAGGAGGGTCACGCAGGCGTTGTAACGTGCGCTGATACGCGAGAGGCAGGCGTTGCGATCGCGTGCGTACTCACAGCGTGTCTGTCCGTAGAACGCGCAATCCGCCGACGCTGAATTCACACCCGGCGACACGGTGAATCCGCCCGTAGCGCCGAATCCCACCGCGCGCATGCAATCCTGCTTGCCGCGGCGATTGATGCTGCGGCACTCGCCATCCCATCGCTCGCATTGCGCGAGACACTCCTGGCGGCGGACCTGTGCGGAGTCGTCGACCTTCGCGACCTTCACTGGCGCCGCGGGAGGTACCCGCTCCGTCGCGACGGGCACAGCGGTCTGCTGCGGCGGCGTCGATTCGACGATCGGCGCTGGCGGGCTTTCTGGCGGGCTTTGTGCTGCGGCGGTTTCAACAGGAGGCGATGGCGGCGGCTGCGATCCACTGTTGTCGGCAGGCACCGCTGTGGTGACACTCTGCGCCGGTCGCACAATCGATTCTGCGACCGTCGCCGGTTGCTCGCGCGTCATGTAGTACGCGCCAGCGACCGCAGCGGCGGCCAGACCCGACCCCAGTACGACCCACACCGCGGCCTTGCTGCCGCGGCCCGCAGGCATTTCCAGCTCTGCGAGCAGATCGTCCAGCGACGGCCATCGGTCGTCCGGCCGCGGCGACATCGCGCGCATCACGGCCTGCGCATAGCGGACGGGAATGTCGCGACGGGCCTCCCCGAGCGGCTTCACCGCACCCATCGGAATCGTGCCCGCCAGCAGTTCGTACAGCACGACACCGAGTGCGTACTGGTCGGCGCGCCAGTCCACTTCCTTCGCAGCGAGCCGCTGCTCCGGAGCCATGTAGTACGCCGTGCCGAGCGTCATGCCGGTCTGGGTGAGCTGGGAACTGCTGTAGGCGCGCGCGATACCGCAGTCCATCAGCTTGAGCGTGCCGTCCTCGGACAG
>CAZBKC010000753.1:0-1705 GCA_964492345.1 uncultured Steroidobacter sp.
GCGAAGAGGCGGGGCTCGTGCTCCAAATCGCTGCCGAGCTGCCCGAGACCATGGCACGTGCCGCTGGCGCTGCATACGCGCTCGTCGAGAGCACCCCGGACAAGCGCCGCGCCGCTGCCTGGATCGCGGGCACCTGGTACACGCTCGCCGCTGCAGCGCTCGATTGCCTGCGTCAGCGCAACCCTTCCGTGGCAGCAGAGGTCACAACCCTCCCTCCCGAGATTCAGCGCCTGCAGCAAATCGCCACAAATGAGTGATTTTGGCAAACGGGCGTATTTTGATTGGATTGAAACAGCCGGAGCAAGCGCGATGGATGACCTTTTGACTCTCAGCGCCGTAATGCGCGCGCGGTCCGCGCTGGATGTGGCGGCGCAAACCGCCCTGGGCACCAGCTCGGCGAAGAAGGCGGCAGCATTCACCGAGATGGCCGTGGCAATCGCCAAAGCGACCGATCAACAAACCGCCGTCGCGGCGCTGCAGCGCATGTCGTCGCTGCACATCCAAAAGGCGGCCGCGCATAGCACTCTCGCTGAAGTTTGGGGCGATTCCGACGCGCAGGCCCTGGCGCGGAACTTCATCGCCAGCACCGCCGAGCCGGATCTGCTCGGCGCGATTTCGAAGTACGCGCGAGTTATCGATCGCGCTGCTGGCCGCGTGCTGATTGCCTCCGGCGCGACGGGCGACACCACCACCGAAGGCTTTCCAAAGTTGATTCGCCGGCTTGATTTGTCGGTCGGCGCGGACCTGGCGTTCACGAAGAGCACCGCCGCAGTTGTCGTCAGCGCCGAACTGCTGAGTGCGACGGGCGACGCCGGCCGAAAGCTGTTCGAGGGCGAGCTGGCCAGAGCCGTCGTGAGGGCCACGAATACCGCAGTTGTCGCCTCGCTGCTTGACTCGAACACGACGCAGATTGCAGCCGGTGCCGATCCGTTGGCGAGCCTGCGCGCTGGCCTTGCGGCGGCCGGGCCGGCCGATGGCTTCGTGGTTGCTGCACCGCCTGGGCAGGTTGCCTGGTTGGCAACGTCCGAAGCGAACCGCGGCGCGGGCATTCGCGGCGGCACTTTCGTGCCGGGCGTCGAACTGGTCGCGGTGGATGATTTGACGACCATGGTCGTGATCCCGGCGAGTCGGCTCGCGTACTGGGACGGCGGCATTGAGCTGCGCCCGGCCGGGCATGCGACCGTCGACATGAGCGACGCGCCGGGCACCACGGGGGAGAAGGTATCGCTTTGGCAAACGAATGCCGTTGGTCTTCTCTGCGAGCGTTTTTGGCGACTCGCCGGCGACACGACTGCGGTTCGGGTGGGCTGAAGATGACCGCCACCATCACGGACGAAGCAAGTAGTGCGGCGCGCCGCCGGAAAGCCCTCACCGACGCTCTCGACGCCGGCCTCGCGGCCGATGGCGTCGCCGGGGCGTTGGCCGTCATCGGTGCGGCCTACTTGGACACCGCGGGCCTGCTGGACCTGACTTGCGCCGCGACGCAGCGCCTGGGCGAGCGCGTTGCCGCGCTTGAGAGGCAGACCGCCGGCATGCAGAAGCGCATCGACCACGCCGCGAAGAGTTTGCACTTTCTCGGCGAGTGGCAGGCCGCAATGGACTACAGCGCAGGCGCGGTTGTCCGTCATCGCGGCGCGGTCTTCACCGCCCTGCGTGACGTGTTGCCCGGCAAAGCTGAGCCCGGCCGCCAAGGTTCGGGCTGGGA
>CAZBKC010000754.1:0-1704 GCA_964492345.1 uncultured Steroidobacter sp.
CGGAGTTCACACCGGCCACAACAGGCCCCTGCCAATCACTGCTGGCCTGTCGCACGAACGTCGACGAATGCTTAGCGTGGTTTGCTCCTCATTCGCCCATTCCCATGTCTGCACGAACGGGCAAAGTCCATAAATATGGGAGGCTCGTCGCGCGCTATCGAGCGGCCACGCGGCAGTGCTACCAGCAGTGCTGGAACGAGACCACCGAGGACTTTTGCGCCAGGATGATCTGCTGTGGTGGTTCCGGGAAAGCGTATGCAGAACGTCTACTCACTGACTGGGGCGAGAGCATCGGGATTGGGATGTACAACCTGGGCATGGTGTGTGCCGGGTGTCGCGTCGTCAGTCGACACGCCGATATGTTTGCTCGTAATTACTTCGGATGGGCCGAGGTATATGCCGACACAGGTCGTCGCTCCCAGGCACATTTGCGTTCGTTCGGTCGAGTATCTTGAAGTTCAACCAAGTGACGATGACATCAGTCTGAGTGAGAACGTGCATCAGTGGACGATCGCGAGTTGGAAAGGCGTCAAGGATGGACGTGAGAATTTCGCGGCTGTGTTAGCAGCGAACGACGTGGCGGCTGCTTCTCGGTTTCTGGACCTCAGTCACGTGACGTGCCGCGCTTTCACTGAGCCCATCATGGACGATGACCTGTACCTTGGGCGATCAGTGCTTCTTCTTCCCGCCGGTTTCCGTCGCCCCGTTGCCGGATGGATCGCCAGTTCCGTCGAGCCTTTCGATGTGATCATGCTGAGCCGACCGGGCGTGTACAAGAAGATTACCGTCGATGCAGACTGCTTGGGCGAGGATGGCTCGATCGCGCGTGTGCTCCGGGAGATTCGGCGCGAAAGCCATCCTCGTCCGTAACGCGACGAGACGCATCGAACCGGAGCCCCACACGTCCTTCACTTTCCGCGGCTCTGACCATAGGTGTTGCGGTCAAGGGGCTGACTGCTATTTGACGTCGGCGGAGCCGTGCCCCGCGAGGCCATGCCTCTAAAGCCAACCGCAGGCACCCAAGGGTACTGCTGGTATCTGCCCCTGGCGGCCGACAATTGTCCTGACCCGCTCGTGATGGTTGACGCCGGGCACTGCCCCAATCCTTGCAGTTCTTGATGCGAAGTTGGGTCATGCGTGGCACGCGTGGCGTGGCGCCCAGGCACGTCATCAGCAAACGTATGCCGATGTCACTCGCCGGTGCCATGTTGCCGGAACAGCCACCGCTGAGCCGGTAGCCCGATCCATTCGGTGGTGAAATGGATCGCATGGCGCCGCTCAAGCGGCGTCGTTGCTGCGTGTCGAGTGGACTTGAGCTTGCGGCGGTGGCCGATCTGCACCGGTGCGCAGGCAGACATCTCGATTGCACCTTTTCTCAACGTCAAAGCGATGACGGACCGAAAGCGGTGTGTGAGCACTGCCGTGCAGTGCTCTTCACACACAACGCTGGTTCCGTGGTTCGTAATACACGCTCCATCTCAAGCGTATCGCACGCTGCTGGAGCGAAGTATGAGTTCTCAGTCCACGTTCAGCCATCGCAGGCGCGTTGTCGTTGAGGTCGTGTTCAAACCTGACGTGCTGCCTTCTGTTCATACGGAAGGCGAGCTGGACATTCTCACGGCTGCCGCGGGTTCGATTCTCGAGAAGTCTCCCGCCCTTCTCGAAGAGCTACCACCACAGAGCGCACGCCCTGGAGTCGAGGAC
>CAZBKC010000755.1:0-1699 GCA_964492345.1 uncultured Steroidobacter sp.
GGGGGGAGGGCCATTCTTCCCCCCGCTGCATAACCCCGACAACTGTGCCTGCCGACCTTGCTGCAGGTGACATGCATACGTGAGCCGGTTGCCCGGTAAGATTTCGTCTGTGTCCTGGAAATAAGCAATCGGAAGAAGATCTCCACGGGGTTCACGGGGCTGGAACGGAGAATTTCCTGCTCAAACCCGTGGTCCCCGTGTACCCCGTGGAGATCCTGTTCCTGGCGTTTTTACCGAGAGAGCATCGCTCATGATCGAACCCAGACCCGTCGTGCTCGAGCGATCCGGCATCCGGCTGGAGCCGCTGTCCGAGGAACATCTGCCAGGCATCGAGCAGACCGCGGCCGACGGCGAGCTGTGGAATCTGTGGTTCACGAGTGTGCCGGGACCGGGACAGGTACCGCGCTGGTACGAAGCCGCGATGTCGGGCCTGCGCGAGGGCACGCGACTGCCGTGGGCCGTGCGCGAACTGAGCACCGGCCAGATCGTCGGCAGCACCAGCTATCACGATATCGTCGCGCCTATCGACCGGGTCGAGATCGGTTACACGTTCTATGCGGCGAGCCGGCACCGCACATCGCTCAATACTACGTGCAAGCTCATGCTGCTGTCCCATGCCTTCGATACGCTGGGCTGCAAGGTCGTTGGACTGCGCACCGACAATTTCAATTTCAGGTCGCAACGCGCCATCGAAGCGCTCGGTGCGAAGAAGGATGGCGTGATTCGCCATCACCATGTGCGCAAGGACGGTTCGGTGCGCGACACGGTGATGTACAGCATCCTCGCGAGCGAGTGGCCGGATGTGAAACGGCACCTCGAGTTGCGGCTGGTGCGGCACGCGTAGATCAGATTCGGAGAAGAGGCCGCAAAGGACCGCATAAAAGAAGCGAGATAGTTCAGAAGGAGAGATCTGAATCCATCCATTTCTTTTATGCGGTCTTTCGCGGCCTCTTCTTCTTCCTCCGGTCCGCTATTTCATTGCCCGGCGTCGCGCGCGTACGAGATAGGCCTGCTCGTCGGGCGGCAGGCCGCTGCGCTGCGCTTCCCACAGCGTTTCGGCGAGGCACTCGATCAGTTCGTGCTCCGCGTCATGTGTCGTGCCGGCTTTGCGTATGAGCGCATCGAAAGCCTGTCGCACGCCCGCAGGCCGGTCGGTGGCAAGCTGATCGCGTACGGCGAGATGCAGCCCCATGTGCAGGAACGGATTCGACTGACCGCCTTCCGGTGAGTAATCGCGATCGAGCACATTGTCCGGATCCTCGAGCGCACGCTGATATTCCGGATGCAGTTCGACGACATCGGCGATCTGCATTTCCAGCGGTGCCATCGGCAGACCTTCGCGGCGTTTGCGCCAGGCGTCGATGTAGGCGGCGCGCAGTTGATCGCGGGATTGGGTGTCGAAGAAGGGCATGGCGAGGAGTTTAGGGAGGAAGAGAGGAGGCCGCAAAAGACCGCATAAAAGAACGAATGTCAAAGAGTCAGCGGCTGCGCTTCTGCGCGACCTGAGCAATCTTCCGGTGAAGGGATCGTTTATTTTTTGCGGTCTTTTGCGGCTCTTCCTTCTTGGTCTTCTCCTTGAACTCGCACAGATCCGCGATCAGGCACTCGGGGCAGCCCGGTTTGCGTGCCAGGCAGATGTAACGGCCGTGCAGGATGAGCCAGTGATGCGCGTCCTGCTTGTCCTGGTCGGGAACGACCT
>CAZBKC010000756.1:0-1691 GCA_964492345.1 uncultured Steroidobacter sp.
GATGGTCGCGTGCTGCCTGAGTTTCGCAGCCGCCGTTGCGAGCAAGGAAACGGCGCTGGTACTGCCGCTCGCACTCTGGCTGTACTCGGCGGATCGTCCGGCAGGCGAGACGCTGCGGCGACTGGCGCCGCTGATCGCGATGATGCTCGTGCTTATGGCTGCCGCGCTGTCGCTGCCCAGGTATCGATACCTGCTCGATGTCAGCCTCGCCACCCGCTCGCTCGGCGACAACCTGCTTACGCAATCGCGCGCCCTGCTGTACCTCTTGGGTCAACTGTTGCGGCCGAACCATGGCAATGCCGATCCGACGTTGCCGGTGATCGTCGAGCCCGACGCAGCGAGCATCTGCCTGTCGATCGGCTGGATTGCGGTACTCACCGGCGGACTGCTCTGCATTCGCAAGGCGCCGGTGGCAGCCTTCGCCGCGCTGTGGTTCCTGCTGTGGCTTGCGCCCACGAACTCGGTGCTGCCGCGGCTCGATGTCGCCAACGATCGGCAGCTGTATCTGGCGATGATCGGCCCGGCGTGGTGGCTGTCGGTCAGTCTCGTCGCATGGACGACATCGTCGAGATCGATGCGGAATTTTCTTGCTGCCTTCCTCATCGTGCTGCTGGGTCTTGCCACGCTTCAGCGCAATCGGATCTACGCGACCGAAGTCACGTTCTGGCAGGACACCGCCGCGCGCAATCCGTCGAGCGCGCGCGCCGCGAACAATCTCGGCATGGCGTATGCGATCGACTGCCGGCTCGGGGAGGCGGCTGCCGAATTCGAACGATCGATCGCGCTCGAGCCGCAGGAGTTCCACGCACGCATCAATCTGCGTTTGCTGCGCGAAGGTCGGTTGCCCGGAGTCGACATGGCGCGCTGTGCGGCGCGCCAGCAATGATCGGCATCAGCGCAGAGATTGCTCACGAGAGCTGGGTGATCGTGACGCTGTCTCTTCGTGCCTCGGGAATGTCCGTTTCGGTGCGGCAACCACGACGGCGGTTGTCCACAATCTCGTGTAGCTATCAGTACTTCCTTGCCCCAAGCCTCGCCAGCATCTCCGACAGTTCCTCTGGACTGATCCAGAAGTGTTCGCAGACGCGGCCCCACAGCATGGGGGTGGGGACGTTGTGGCCGCGGCGTTCTTTCTGGGTTTCGTGCAGCACGTACAGGACGATGCGTTCCTTGTGCGTGAGTCCGTCGCGGACGTCGGGAATGTCGTCGAACTTCATGCGCGGACCTGACTAGCTAGTTTTCCATCGCACTTCGCGCGACCCGCAAGGCATGAAAGGGTGCGGAACATCCTCTGACTAACCGCCATCCGCTAACCGCCAACCGCTTCTTTCTTACTAGGCGCTGGCTTTGCGTCGCTGTCTGAGTTTCGCCGCCTGCGACAGTCGTCCCGACTCCGCTGGCACTTCGGTGCGCGAGTCCTCTTCGCCGTGCATCTCCATCAGCGACTCCATCAATCCTTCGTCGGCGCTCGAACAGACGCCGAGCACGCTGGCTTCTTCGCAGCCTTCCGCAGCGACGTAGGCGTGGCCCATGTTGGAATCGATGTAGATCGATTCGCCGGCTTCGAGAACGATCGGGTCGTAGAACTCCGTGTGGATTTCGACGCGGCCTTCCAGCACGTAGTGTATTCCTCGCCCGAGTGATGCACGAGTTCGCCGAACTCGCCGACGCTCTTGGCGCGGATGCGCGTG
>CAZBKC010000757.1:0-1688 GCA_964492345.1 uncultured Steroidobacter sp.
CTCAGGGCGTGCGAGCCCAGCGAACATCGTCCACCCATGCGCGGGCACGCCGCGCACCGCCGTTCGCTCGCTCGGCACCGGAAATTCGACCTGGCAAAAGAGCAAGTCTGGCGCATCCAGTTCGGGCCGGCTTTTCCAGTACATCGTCGCTTCACTGCCGCTGTTTCGGGGCGCCAGCGGTTCTGAAAACTCCCAGGTGCAGCCGAAGGAAACGTGGTCTTGCAGGTTCTGGCCGACGCCGGGGAGATTCTGAACAACAGGGATCCCAAAGTTCTCCAGCTCCGCGCGATCGCCGATACCCGAATGCATCAGGACCTTGGGCGTTTGAATCGCGCCCAGCGACAGCACGACTTCCGCACGGGCGCCGATCACCATCTGCTGCCCGTTGTGCACAAGATCGTCGCGCGATGGGCGTCGAGCTTGTCCATTGTGCTCGAGCTCGACGCCCATCGCGCGACGACCCTGAAAGACGACTCGACGTACGACCGCCTCTGTGAGAACCGTCAGGTTCGGTCGATCGAGCCAAGGGTGTACGTACGCCCGGTAAAGTGAATGACGCTGCCCATCGCGCACCAGCATATCAGTGATGGCGGCGCCCCCGGCTTGTTCCATCATGCGTCCATTCGGATGATCGAACACGGGGATGTCGCGTTCGCGCGCAGCCTCCAGCAGGGCAAGCGCGATCGGACTTGGAGAGGGCGCCGGCTGCACCCAGACCGGTCCTCCCGTTCCGCGGAATTTCGGGTCGGGAGCGCCCTGCCAATTCTCGATCCGGCGATAGATCTCGAGCACATTCTCGTAGCCCCAGCGCGGATTGCCCGACTCTGAGGCAAAGAACTCCCAGTCGCTTCGATGTCCGCGTGCCCAGACCATGACATTGATGCTCGACCCGCCGCCCAGGCCTTTGCCCATGGCCATGGGGATTTCGCGTCCGTTGAGATGAGGGTTGGGCTGCGCATGGAATCCCCACTCGCGATCGCTGCCGAGATTGGTGGGCCACAAGGCCGGGTTCAGGACCGCGTCGAATTCGTCGCTGCCGCCCGCCTCGAGCAGCAGGACCTGCACTTCGGGGTTCTCCGCCAGTCGCCGGGCGATCACGGAGCCGGAGGATCCGGCGCCACACACAATGAAGTCATAGCTGGGCTGAAGTGCGGATGTCAGCCGCGCCTGGTTCTCACGCGCGCACCGGGCGAAATCCGGGTGTTCCGGCGAAGTAATGTTGTCCATGGTTCATGTTCCTTGTTCGGCAATAGGATCCTCGCCCGGCCCGCTCGCAGAGGTCCCACGAAGCAATCCGGGTCGAGATCAGCGGGGTCGAGATCAGCGAGTGGCGGCTTGTGACACGCTGCGCGCCGCAGCATCGATCACGTCAGCCACGGAGCGCGGCTGCGTCAGAAACGGCACGTGGCTCGCCTCGACTTCGGTGGTCTTGGCGCCGATGCGCTTGGCCTTCTGCCTCAGCAGGCGCCGGTCGATGGCGCGGTCCTGCGTCGCGACAACAGCCCAGCTCGGCTTTGTGCGCCATGCGGCTTGCGTGAGCCGGACGCCGAAGATCGCCATGTTGATGGGCACTTGCGAGTCGCGCAGGAAAGCGGCGTCCGCATCGCTGGTGTCGGCAGCGAAGCCAGCCTTGAATTTCTCCAGAAATCTTGTAGACACTTTGCTGCAAAACATTTTTCTGCCTTCAT
>CAZBKC010000758.1:0-1684 GCA_964492345.1 uncultured Steroidobacter sp.
AACAGTTCGGCATCCCGCTCACCATCATCCGCATCTGCTCGACCTACGGTCCCGCAGGCGGCACTCCCGCGGATCGCCTCGAGGCCATGCTTCAGGGCAAACCGATCAGGCTGCATCCCGACAGGCCCAACAACTACAACCCGATCTACGAAGACGACTACGTCGAGCTGGGCATCCGCGCGATGGAAGTCGCCGCCGTACCGCCGATCACCGTGAACTGGGCCGGCAGTGAAACCGTGAGCGTCGAGGACTACTGCACCTACATGGGCGAACTCGTCGGCGTGAAACCGATCTTCGAGTACACGCCCGAGGCGCATACGCCGCTATGGCCGGATGTGACCTACATGCACAAGGTGCTCGGCAAGACCAGGGTGCACTGGCGCGACGGCTTCCGGCGCATGATCGAGGCTCGTCATCCGGAGTTGCTGCGGAAGGCATGACCGGAAAAAGAGGCCGCGAAAGACCGCATAAAAGAGGTGAAGGGTTCAGAACAAGAACTTTCTTTTATGCGGTCTTTCGCGGCTCTTCCTTCACGGCAAGTAGCGATCCCACTCGAAAGGGATGAGTGTGTAGAACGGTGCGGCGAGCAGTGGCACGCTGTGGCTCGCGGACCAGCGCTGCTCGAGCGGGGCGCGCAGTCGCTGCGCGGTGTCCACGGGATCGTCGTCCGTGAAGCAGCAAGTCATCTGCAGGTCCGGATCGTCGGGGAAGCCCGCGATGGGTGGCGTACCGCCGCGATGCCACCAGATTCCTGCAACGCCTTCGACGTCGATCAGTGCAGCGGGCGATTGCACGCCCTGTTCGACGATCAGGAACACGCCACGGGCCGGTCGCCAGGGAATGACATCCGCGCCAGCGATGGCGTGCCGTGCCGCGATCTTTCCCGCACAGTGCAGGTAGCCCGCGTACACACTGGGCAATCGAAACGGCCGCCGCTCGCCGCCGAGGGCGGCACTCAGTGCATTGAACTGATCGAACGCTGCGTCGGCCGTGAAGAAATACGTCATGACGTGATCCGCCGCGTCGTAGCGGGCATCGCTGGCCTGTCGTGCTGCACGACATGCCGGCGTCGACACCCAGCGAATGGAGTGCCGCAGTCCCGCAATTCGATACTGCTCGGCCCGATGATCCAGCGAATGCCATTCGAGATAATCAGCATCGCGTCCGAAGGGTTCGCGTGCCGAGATCGAAAGGAAGATTGTCCGCACATCGGTCGACCCGGTCGCGATCACCGCGGGTAGTTCGTCGGACGGGACGCCTGGCAATCTCATCGTCATGCGCTGTTCCTCACCGTGCAGCGAAGGTCGCGAGCATTGTATGTGGATCGAATGCGGGAGCATCATGCGTTCCTCATCCACGCGCGGACTCACGCAATGACGCTCGACGAACTCCTGGCACGCGAAGCCATCCGCCAGACGATGGCGAGTTACACCATGGCGGGCGACCGGTTGCGGGCGGACGACTTCATGGCGGTGTTCACCGAGGATGCCGTGCTCGAATCGGACAATGTGTCGGAGGCCGATGCCTTTCGTTACGAGGGGCGCGAGGCGATGCGTCAGTGGATCCTGCGCTGGCGTGAGCCGCAATCAAGCCACGGCGGACCGACAGCGACATTCGTTCGCCATCATCTGTCCACCTCGCATATCGAGATCACCGGTCCGGACTCGGCGAGAGCGCGAACCTA
>CAZBKC010000759.1:0-1676 GCA_964492345.1 uncultured Steroidobacter sp.
ACTGTTGTCGGCGAAGCGCGTCTGCCAGTTGGCACCGAGGCGCTTACCCTTCACCTGAATGGAATTGATGTCGTAGGCCAGCGCGAGCGTCACGATATCCGCCGCCAGGCCGTCGATGACGGCGCGTGCCTGACTGCCCGAACCGCCGTGCGATTGCTTGATCGTGATGTGCTCGCCGGTACGCTGTTCCCAGTCGCGCGCAAAATCCTCGTTGAAGTCGCGGTACAGCTCGCGCGTCGGGTCGTAGCTGACGTTCAGCAGCGTGACATCGCTGCCGGTTGTTTCGCCGGAGCCGCCGCAGCCGGCGAGCACCGCGCTCATCGCGAACAGAACCAGCGCCAACGCGTGTCGAATGGAAATCATGGGTTTGTCGTACTCACGGACGGTGAACGATCATCATCGGATAGGCGGGCGATGCGGCCAGCAGCGCACCGAACCGTGCGTGCAGATCGGCCAGGTTCGAGATCCCGAGGATCAGCATCTGCTCAGGCGACTCGCTCAGCTGCCGGTGCAGTTCTTCCGCAGCAGAACCGAAACGCAGTTCGGTGCGCATCTCCAGACCGTGCACGGCCTGCGCTTCCGAGCGGGCATCGAGCAGCGTGCGCATGCCGGCCGGACGCTGCGCCTCCCCGGCACTCTCGGGAAGGATGCCGACATAGACGGCTTCGGCCGGTACGTGGCGCAGCAGGCTCGCGGCCACCGCCAGCGTCGGGCGGCGCGCACCGTCGTCGGCCCAGTGAATCAGGACCCGCCGGGGCGGGACGATCTGCTCCGGCAGAACGAGTACTTCCGTGGCGCCGTTGTGCAGCAGCCATTCCACCTGTGCCGCTGCATTGCTTCGCGGCGAGATCACGGCGACGCCGGAAACAGGTGTCGCCGACCGGCCGGCGCCGGGATTCGCCAATGACGGTTCGACGCGCGCGACAATGCGCGTCTTCATGCGACTCGCCAGTTCCACCAGCACGGGATTGCCGACCAGTGCGTCTGCGGCGGCCTGATCGGCAGCGCAGGCGGTGTAACTCGACAGGGGGGTCGGCAGCACGTGGATACGCCGCATTCCCATCGCGACGGACTGTCCCACGGTGAGCGGAAAGACACGCTGCTCGTGCTGCGTGCGTGTGACATCCAGCACCGCGACGCTGCCGTTTTCGCCGGCAGACCGGACGATCTGCGCATCCACCGCACCATCGGTCAGCCGGATGCGCAACCTCTCGAAGGCGCCCGTAAAGACCATTTCGTCGATGACGCCATGACCCAGGTAGCCCACGCGCAGATTGTCGCGAGTCGGTGCGATCTCCACTTCTTCCGGACGCAGCACCGCCACGACTTCGTGCTCGCGACCGCTGTCGAGTTTCTCCAGTGCCCGTGCGTTGACGGGCGTCGTGCCGAAGCGGATGCCCTGCGCGGTCTGTCGCGCCAGCAGCAGGTTGGCCGCTCCGAGGAACGTCGCCACGAACCGGGTGGCAGGACGGGCATACAACTCGTCGGGCCGCCCGCATTCCAGCAGACGCCCGAGATTCATCACACCGATGCGATCGGCCAGCGCGAAGGCCTCCTCCTGGTCGTGGGTGACCAGCACGGTGGTGATCTTCAACTCGCGCTGGACCTGGCGGATGGTGCGACGCAGTTCTTCGCGGATCTTGGCATCGAGTGCACCGAACGGCTCGTCGAGCAGC
>CAZBKC010000760.1:0-1673 GCA_964492345.1 uncultured Steroidobacter sp.
GTTCGACGCCGATGTCGACCTGGTTGCGCGGTTCGAGATTGCCCGTGGCGGTGACTGTCACGGTGAGCTCGCCCTTCGTGACTTCCTGCGTCACGTAGCGCGTTTCCTGCGAACCGCCACGAGCGAAGATGAAGTACGCGATAGCGAGCACGATGAGCGCGGTAACCCCCCGCTTGATCCAGCGCTTCCAGGGCTGCGGCGCGCGCGTGCCGTATTCAAGAGTCTGCGCCACGTCGTCGGTGACTGGGTTGCTTGTCATGTCCATGAGATTCAGCGTACTTCGTTGGAGGCCGTCGCCGCCGGCGGAAAGACCGACCAGCCGCCGCCGAGGGCCTTGTAGAGTCGAACCAGGTTGGAGGTCATTTCGCCATCGCTGACCGCCAGTGCGTCCTCGGCCGAAATCAACTGGCGATCCGCCGTGAGCACGGTCTGGAAATCGACCAGGCCGGAGTTGTACTGCGTCAGCGCCAGTTCGCTGGCAAGTCGTGCGCTTGCGGCGGAGTCGATCAACGCGGCGTGACGGCGTTGCTCGTTGACCCACTGTGTCAGGGAATTCTCGACTTCCTCGTACGCGGCCAGCACCGTCGCTTCATACACGGCCAACGCCCGATCCACCTGTGCATTGGTGGCCTTGATGTTCTGGCGGATGGCGCCGGCACGGAAGACCGGCATGCTCAGCGACAGACCGTAACGGTTCGACTGCAGGCCGTCGGAGAACAGGTCGCCCGACGAAGCAGCGGTCACGCCGATCGAGCCATTCAGAGAAAGGCGTGGATACAGCTCCGCAGTCGCCACACCGACCTGTGCGGTCTGTGCAGCGAGGCGCCGTTCGGCCGCGCGAATGTCCGGCCGGCGACGCATCACATCAGCGGGCACGCTCGACACCACGTCGACCGGCGCGACCGGAATCGGTTTGCGTTCGACGAGAAGCTGCCCGAGCGAACCGGGCGTCTGGCCCGTCAGCACCGCGAGCCGGTTCTTGCCGGCTTCGAGCGCCGACTCGAGCGACGGCAAGGCGGCGAGTGTGGTGGAGTAGCTGCTCTTCGCCTGCTCGACATCGAGCACGGTGGCCAGGCCAGCGTCGGCACGCCAGGTCGTGATGTCGACGACTTCCCGCTGCGATTCGAGATTGCGCTCGGCATAACTGAGCCGCGACTGAGACGTGCGCACATCGACATAGGCCAGCGCAACCTCACCGAGCAACGACACAAGTACATCGCGCAGATCGGCGTCAGCCGCGGCGAGCTGCGCCGTCGAGGATTCAAACGCACGACGCTGGCCGCCGAACAGGTCGATTTCCCAGCTTGCATCGACGCCGCCGTCCCAGGATTCCAGATTGCTGCTCAGGTCGGAATCCGCACGGCTGCCGCCCGCAGACACACCGAACCACGGCCAGAACGAAGCACCTGTGATGCCACGCCGCGCACGAGCCTCCATGACGCTCGCCTGTGCCTGCCGCAGCGTCAGGTTGTTCGCCAGCGCCTGGTCGATGAGCTGATTCAGCGTGGGATCGTTCAATACCGTCCACCAGTTCGCGAGCACCGGAGCATCGGCACTGTCCGGTTTGACGCCCGTCAGTGGCTGCGAATGCCAGGTGTCGGGAACCGGAACGTCCGGCGCACGATAGTCCGGCCCGACCGCGCATGCCGTGAGCAGGCAGGCCACCAACAGGC
>CAZBKC010000761.1:0-1673 GCA_964492345.1 uncultured Steroidobacter sp.
GCAGCTTGAACGTGTACTCGCCCTGCCACACGTGGCCCGGAATGGATTCGTGATAGGTGAGGGTCGGCAGGTTGTAGGTGGTCCACACGTTCATCTCGTGCAGGTTGATCCAGAACTTGCCGGGCACCTTGCCGTCGATCGTACCGGCGCCGCCATAGGCGCCCGGTGCGCCGGGCTCCATCTCGGGCGGCATGCGTCTGATTTCGAGGTTGCCGGGCACCAGTGTCGCGAACGCGCGCGGTAGCCGCGAACGCATGTCGCGTACACGCTCTTCCAGGAATTTCATGAGGCGCGCACGACCCGCGTCGCTGTCTTCGAACCGGAACCGCTGCTGTTTGCCGAGCGCCGTCATGCGTTCGCCTACGGTTCCCTGCGTCAGTCCCTCGCGCTTCAGGATCGCGTCCATGTCGGATTGCAGCGCCCGCAGTTCTTCCTGGCCGCGTTCGTGAATCTGATCGGGCGTCATGCGCGTCGTCGTTGCCGCGGCAAGCGTCCATGCGTAGTAGGCATCGCCCTGCGGCAGCTTCCACACGCCCGCATCCGCTGTCGCCTTGCGACGCTGGGTTTCCAGTTCGGCGATCTGCCGATCCAGCGCCGGCGCAATGCGTTCCGCGGCGATCTTTCCGGCCTGAACGGCGTAGTCGCCGGACAGGGATTTCGTGCGCTTCGCCAGCGAGGCCACGAGCGACCAGTCCGCCACCTTGTCGCCGCGCGCGATCCTGAGCTGACGCAGCGTCTTGTCGAGCAGGAAATCCGGCGCGATCACGCCCTGGGCCGCGGCACTGTGCAGGCGTCCGGTTTCGCCGTTCAACTGGGCCGCGTAGGCCTCCAGCCGCGCCAGATAGGCGTCTGCGTCCGCGCGCGTGGCGATCGTGTGCTGCTCATCCAGCATGCCCGGAATTTCGAGGAAGGCGCCCGTGTTCTGCGCGACGACATAGGGTGCGTTGCGCCAGGACCAGCTCAGGTTCAGCAGGGCCATATCGCCGTAGGGAAACGCGAAGCCCTCCGCTGCGAACTCATGTGCCGTGCGCATGACGTCGACATCGATCTGCGTTGCCGGTTGCAGCGACGAGGTGTCGATCGCCTTGAGACGCTGGAGCCGTGCGGCAACGCGTCGCGCGATCGACTGTTGTCCGGCGGCCGAGCGGTCCGACAGCTTCGCCTTCAACGCTGCGCGTTGACCGTTGTCGATCCCGAGTGCCGTGGCGCCTTCCGGGTAGTCGGCCAGCAGTTCCTCGGCGAAGCCTGCCAGCAGGTTCTGGACGTCGGCATCGGCATCGGCAGTGGCGGCGATGGCCGGCACGTTCACGGCGGCGATGGCGGCTCCCGCACCCACGATGAAATCGCGGCGGCTCGTGGTCATCGAACGATCTCCGGACGGCGGCAGATAAGTGCCCGCATGATAACGCGGCAGATCAGAAGGGTAGCGGCCGCAGTCTCGGCAAAGTGTCGAAGCCGGGTCTGCGGCTCGTGGCCGGCAAGGACCGGGAGAAGCCATGACGGCGGTGGTCGGGGACCGGCGCGGACGTTGAAACCTGTCGACGCGCCGCCGTCTGCCGGTATCATGCCCGGCACGAGACATCGAACAACGGGCGGCGCGTGGAAAATCTGATTCAGGTCATCCTGCTGGGAATCATCGAGGGAGTGACCGAGTTTCTGCCCATCTCCAGTAC
>CAZBKC010000762.1:0-1669 GCA_964492345.1 uncultured Steroidobacter sp.
ACACCGCGAGATCCCCTGATCCGCCTGCGCCTGCCCCTTAATGCCGGACTGCGATGCCGGCATTTGCCATGCAACAATGTATGTCATGAATCAGGTCGATGAAATCACCCGGGAGTTGCTGCGTTATTCCCCGGACGCGATGGTCGTGGTCGATGCCGGCGGCATCATCCGCTTTGCCAACGAAACGGTACGCGAGCTGCTCGGCTACCAGCCGGGGGATCTCCTCGGCAAGTCGATCGAGGCGGTCGTGCCCGAACGTCTGCGCCAGCGTCACCGTACACACGTGGCGGGTTACATGGTCGCGCCACGCAACCGCGAGATGGGCGTGACCGTCGACGATCTCGCGGCGCTGCGGGCGGACGGCTCCGAGTTTCCCGCCGCCATCCGCCTGGCGCACTTCCATATCGGTACCGAACTGTTCGTCGCCGCGGCGATCCGCGACATGACCGACCGGCGGCGCATCAACGAGGCGCTGGTCGCGGCGCGCGAAGAGGCGGATCGGGCCAACCGCGCCAAGAGCCGCTTCCTCGCCTCGGCCAGCCACGATCTGCGGCAGCCATTGCAGACCGTGCGGCTGCTGAATGCCTCGATGCTGCGCATGGTGAACGACCCCGAAGTGGCTGCGTTGCTGCGGCGGCAGGAGCAGGCGATCGACAGCATGACGCGTCTGCTGAACGGGCTGCTCGACGTCAGCCGCCTGGAGTCCGGCGCCATCGAACCGCAACTCGTCGATGTGCACCTGGACGAGGTGTTGAATGAATTGCGCATGCAGTTCGAGCCGCTGGTGCGCGCGCGGGGACTTTCGCTGCACGTCGAGACCGCGGACGTGGTGCTGCAGACGGATCGCACGCTGTTCACGCAGCTGCTGGAGAATCTGCTCGGCAATGCCATGAAATACACCGACAGCGGCAACATTGCGCTCACCTCCGAACTGACACCGGATTCGCTGCACATCGACATCGAGGACACCGGCATCGGCATCCCGCAGGACAAGATCGAGCACATCTTCGATGAGTACTACCAGGTCGACTCCAGCGGTACCCGACGCGTCGGGGTCGGGCTGGGACTGGCCATCGTGCGTGAAGTGTCGCGCCTGCTCGGCTATTCGGCGCAGGTGAAGTCGCAGGTCGGCGTGGGCACCTGGGTGCGTGTCAGCATTCCTTGCAGCAGCTTGGTGGCACGCGATGCGGCCGTCGATACGCAGGTGGCAGCGCGCCCGGTACGTAGAGCGTCGCGTGCCCGCCTCATCCTCATCGAGGACAACGAAGGCGTGCGGGTCGCTACCCAGCTCTTCCTGCAGCTCGAAGGCTACGAAGTCACGAGCGCGGGCTCGGCGCGCGAGGCGCTGAAATTGCTGGAATCCCTGCAGGGCGACGAACTGCTGGTCGTCGATTACCACCTGGATGGCGGCCAGACCGGGCTCGAGTTCGTGAACGCCGCGCGGCAGCGGCGCGGCACCGACGTTCCCGCCGTAGTACTGAGCGGCGATCTGCCCTCGGTGATGCGGGTACTGAAATCCCCGATTCCGCGCTGCCGCTTTCTCAGCAAGCCCGTCGACACCGAGGCGCTGCTGCAGGCCATTGCCGAACTCGCGGCGCCTTGAGTCTGATCTTTCCCTCTTCCTGTGGGGCCGGCTTTCCCGCGGGACTTCCTTCGGTCGTAGCCGGCC
>CAZBKC010000763.1:0-698 GCA_964492345.1 uncultured Steroidobacter sp.
TGGCGCCACCGTCACCTACGACCTGCCTCTGAAGACCCGCGACCTGGCCCATCAGGCCGCTTAGTTCCTACCCCCTCCTCCGCGAAGCGGGGGAGGGTTGGGGAGGGGGGCGCTGCGGTCACGCGCAGCGTTCGCGCGACGCAGTCGCCCCTTGCTCCCACAGTTCAGGCGCGGTCGGCATGGGGGGGAAACCCCGAGCGAACTGAGACATGGTTCCACTTCTGCGCCGATCGGACTCAATGCCCTGCCGTCCTTGCCGTTAAGGGGGGAAATGCCCATTCCGCCCCTCAGGGTGGGACCGGCGCGATATTCATGAACAGTTCGGAGCGACAGCAATGTCCGGTGCTCAACAGCAGACCATTCTGGCAGTCGACGATTCCGCCTCGATGCGGCAGATGGTGCGCTTCACCCTAGAAGGCGCCGGCTACAAGGTCGTGCAGGCCTCGGACGGCATGGAAGCGCTCGAAGTCGCCAGGGGCGCCCCGGTGGACCTGGTACTGACCGACGTCAACATGCCGCGCATGGACGGCATCTCGCTGGTGCGCGAACTGCGTTCGCTCGATTCGTACAAGTTCGTGCCGATGCTGGTGCTCACCACCGAATCCGGGCAGGAAACCAAGATGCGCGGCAAGGAGGCCGGCGCGACGGGCTGGATCGTCAAACCGTTCAACCCGGAACAGTTGCTGGCGACCATCAGC
>CAZBKC010000763.1:708-1668 GCA_964492345.1 uncultured Steroidobacter sp.
GCTGAAGCTGAGCGAGGACTGGACCCCGGAAGGCCAGCTCGGACTCATGCTCGGGCTGTGCGAAGCGCAGATGGACTCGGCGCTGCAGGAATCCGATCAGTCGATCGATACGCTGGTTGCCGCCTTCACCAACCTGGTCGATACCGCCCGCACGGTCGGCTCGCTGACGGGCAACCTGTCGGACGACGTGAAGACGCAGCTCGATCCGTCCTTCCATGAGCAGCTCGCGGCCTTCCAGAAGCAGATGGCGGCGGCCGTCGTGGCCTTCCAGTTCTACGACAAGCTCTCGCAGCGCCTCGGCCACGTCCGCTACAGCCTCTCGACGCTCGCACAGTTCGCGTGCAGCCGCTCGCAGATGCAGCAGCCCGAGCAATGGGCCCGCCTGCACTCCACGCTGCGCCGCCTGTATCGCACCCAGGAAGAACGCGAAGTGTTCCAGCTCATCATGGAAGGCGAGGACTCGGGCTTCGTCCATGCCTCACCGCCTCCGACCAGCGCCGGCAACGACAAAACCAGGGCCGGCGAGATCGAATTGTTCTGATTCGCGCGCTGAATCGTGCGCGTTGTCCGGTCGATGCGACAGAACGTCGTTGTCCGGGCACTTTTTCTGGCGATCTTCTGTTCAATCACCGCGCAGCAACCACGCAGCGTGAGACCTGTGTCGCGCCTTCGCGCATCTGCTTCTTGCGCCACGGAAATGTGTGATCCGACGCACGGAGCCTGCGGCACAACGGACTAAGGTGATCCCCGACCAATCATCTGAGCCGCGTGTACGGATGCCCTCCGCATCACGCACTGCAGCCAGTCGCTGCAGAAACAGGAGGAACCATGTTGATCGAATCGCGGACTATCGTGGGTGCTTCGGCAGCACTCGCCATCGTCGGCGCTGCATTGTGGGCTTCGTCGTTGATGATGGCGCCGCCATCGAAGCAGCCCGGCCATGTCGAAGTGAAGCAGATC
>CAZBKC010000764.1:0-1667 GCA_964492345.1 uncultured Steroidobacter sp.
GGGCGGCTACCTGTTCGGCAACATTCCGCTCATCAAGAACAACTTCGGCATCGTGACCATCCTCATCATCGTGGTGTCGGTGCTGCCGGTCGTCTGGGGCCTGCTGAAGCCTGCGCCGAAGGTCGAGCGATGACACGGATCGTCATCGATTCGCGCTTCAACGGTCCGCCGGATTCAGGCAACGGTGGTTATTCCGCCGGCCTGATTGCACAGGCGATCGGTGAGCCCGTACGCGTGCGTCTGGCACAGCCGGTGCCGATCGATCGCCCGCTCGACGTCACGGCGAATGCAGCCGGAGGATGGGACGTTCATGGCACGCTGCCTTCCGGCCGCGCCCTGATAGCGACGGCCACGCCGCATGTGCCCCGGGTCGAGGTGCCGGCCGCGCCGTCGTGGATCGAGGCACTGGGCGTGTCGAAGCATTATTCCGGTTTCGCGCAGCATTCCTTTCCGCGCTGTTTCGTCTGCGGGCCGCAGCGCCAGGATGGCGATGGCCTGCGCATCTTTCCCGGATCGATTCCCGGCACGAACCTGCTGGCTGCGCCGTGGCAACCGCATGCATCGCTGGCAGACGAAGCGGGCTGGCTCCGCCCCGAGTTCATCTGGGCTGCGCTCGACTGTCCCGGTTACTTCGCGTCCTGCAGCCCCGCGGTGGGATTGCTGGGCGAGTTCTCGGTGCAGATCGATCTGCGGCCGCGCTGCGGTGAAACGTGTGTGGTGATCGCGTGGCCCATCGCAACCCACGGACGCAAGCACACGGCGGGCACGGCGCTGTTCGATGCCGACGGCAGTCGTTGCGCGGTCGGCATTGCGACGTGGATCGAGCTGAAGAAGTAACACGGAAGAAAAATTTCACACAGAGCGCACAGAGCGCACAGAGCGCACAGAGATCACAGAGATCACAGAGCCAGAGATTCTTTTCTGTGCCCTCTGTGTGAAATCCGGTCCCGAGTTTTACCTGCGGGCGTACCAGAGCGACGCCAGACTCGCGAGCACCAGCACGACGCCCGGCCACAGCGGATCGCGGTGCAGGGCGAACCAGAAAATGCCGCCGAGCAGACCGATCGCTGCGATGACGGTGACGTCGCGGCGGCGTGCGTCGGCACGGATTTCCTCGCGCAGGATTTCCAGGTCGCGCGATTTCACCGGTATGTCGAGGCGGCCGTCGGCTGCGCGTTGCACGGCCTGCTGAATCAGTTGCGGCGCGGCGCGCAACGCGTCGACCAGCCCCGGGAACTGCTTGCGCGTCTGGCGCACCATCGATCTGACGCTGTAGCGCTCCTGCATCCACTGCTTGAGCAGCGGCTGCGCCGTTTCCCACAGATCGAGATCCGGATAGAGCTGTCGGCCCACCCCTTCGATCTGCAGGAGCGTCTTCTGGATCAGCATCAGCTGCGGCTGCATCTGCGCGTCGAAACGTTGCGCGGCTTCGAAGAGACTGATCAGTACCTGGCCGAAGGAGATTTCCCGCAAGGGCTTGTTGGCGATGGGTTCGCACACCGTGCGCACGGCGGACTCGAGTTCATCGACGCGCACATGCGCAGGAATCCAGCCCGAATCGATATGCAGTTGCGCGATGCGCCGGTAGTCGTGATCGAAGAACGCCAGAAAATTCTCGGCCAGGTAATGCTGGTCGCGCGGATCGAGCGTGCCGACGATGCCGAAAT
>CAZBKC010000765.1:0-1667 GCA_964492345.1 uncultured Steroidobacter sp.
CGGGCGGTCAGCATCAGCACCGGTGTCTGCTTGCTTTGCCGCAGCGCGGCGAGAAGGCCCAGGCCGTCAATGCCGGGCAGCATGCCATCGAGCACGATCAGCTCGTAGTCGGATTCCATCGCGAGGTGAAGGCCATCGACGCCGTTGTGGGCGAGGTCCACCACGAAGCCTTCCTCCGTCAGGCCCTTGCGCAGGTATTCGGCCAGCTTGACCTCGTCGTCTATCACCAGCAGCTTCATGTGCGTCGTGCCCCGACGTGGTGGCGAGGCGAGCCTGTCCAAACTGTCATCGCTTCGACCCGTTTCTGTTGGTGCGTGGTGTCTAGATTGCGGCTCATGCCATCAGGCATCCCGCAGCAGCTTGCTTTGCGGGAACTCCGCAGCCAAGGAATAGACACCATGCGCTTTGACAAGTTCGCTATCGCCACCGTTGCCGCCCTCTCCAGCCTCGCGCTGCCCGGGCTGTCGCAGGCCACGTCGAACTACCACGCCGCGAGCGGGGAAGCAGGGTTCACGTACCACCCGGACCACGCCACGAACGGCAAGTCACGCGCCGAGGTGCTGGCCGAGCTGGAGACCGCACGCAAGGACGGGTCGCTGGCATTCACCCAGAGAGGGGCGCCCGTGCCGGTCAAGTACGCCGGCCCTTCCAAGACACGCCAACAGGTCATCGACGAGATGCGCAACGAGTCGCCCGCAGAGCGCCGGGCGCGCGAGGAACTGACCCGCGGCTGAAGCGCCGGGCGCCTTCAGTGGCGGTTTGGATGGCTCTTGCTGGAGCCACCCCGCCGCTTGCGCTTTGCGTCGCCTCGACTCTTCGCCAGTCGTTGTTCGAGGCGCTGGCTGTAGCTGCGTTCCGGCGGAAGAACCGGCGGAGGATGGCGCCTGCGCCAATACCGGCAGGCGAACCAAGCCACGAAGCCGGCGACGAGAAAGCCCAGCCAGATCCAGGCAATCGTCTGCGCCAAGTTCGTGTCGGGAGATAGTCTGCGCATGCCAAGTCCGCGTACCGGGTTTGGAGGCGCATCCGGCCCGCGACTGGTGCCAGTCGGCGGAGCCGCTCCTCATCCGACTTCGGCCACGAGCCGCAGCGACATCGCGCGTTGGCGGGACTCCGCGGCATCGCCGCGTTCAAGGCGGTAGTTGCTGCTCCAGACCCAGACGCTGCCGATGAACGCGACGAAAACCACCTCCCCCGCAGCGCCAGAGATGTCCAGGCTGGCAGAGCCCTCCGACCACGTGATGGCGAGGCGCTGACTGCCCGCAGGCAAGCGCCAGCGCGCGAAGGGGCGTGAGAGTTTCACGGTTGCGTTCCTTCCGGTGCGATGGAGACAGTCGGGCGCGCTCGTCAGCCGGTCTACCTCAGTGTGAAACGCGCGGCGACCGCGGGCTTGCCGTTCAGCGCCACGTCCGCCAGCACCTTGGTACCGGCGCTGACCTTGAAGCTGCCTTTGGCTTCGAGCTTGTCGCCCGCCAGCGCCAGCGGCGCTTCGGTCTTGTCGTTGCCGTTGAACACCGTGACCTTGCCGGTGGCGCTGGTCAGCTTCATCGGCTTGCCGTGGTCGCTGATGTGAATGACGATCAGCTCGGGTTTGGCCACAAGTTCCATGTCGCCGGCTTTGGTTTCGACGACGACGCCGCCATGCTTGGGCGTGTGGTCTTCGGCGG
>CAZBKC010000766.1:0-1663 GCA_964492345.1 uncultured Steroidobacter sp.
CCTTCACCGCCATCGGCATCACCGTGCATTTCGTGCCGATCCTCACCGACGCGGGTGCGCAGCGGATGGCTGCCGCCGGAATAGCCGGGCTCATCGGCATCTTTTCCATCGTGGGCCGGCTCGGCACGGGCTTCCTGCTGGATCGCTTCCCCAGCCACATCGTCGGCGCGGGCTGCTTCGTGCTGCCCATCATCGCGGCGGCACTGTTGCTGTTCGACGGCACGAATCCGCTGAGCCAGTCCGCAGCCGCCGCGATTTTCGGCCTGACCGTTGGCGCGGAGATCGATGTCATCGCCTATCTCACCACGCGCCAGTTCGGCCTGAAGAGCTTCGGCAGTCTGTTCGGCGGCATCGTGACAGCACTGGCGCTCGGCGTTGCCTTCGGCCCGCTCGTGGCCGGACAGACGTTCGATCGCTACGAAAGCTACGCGCCCTTCCTCGTGCTCAACATGATCCTGATGGGCGTGAGCAGCGTCGCGCTCGCCACACTCGGCCACGGACGCTTTGCGACGCATGGTCCGGCGCCGGGGGCGGCGAAGAGCTGACAGCTCTCTTCGCTTGCCCGCCCCCTCCCTAACCCTCCCCCGCACGCGGGGAAGAGGGAGCCGGCGCGCGATGACCGAGACTGCGTGAAATGAGCGTGGCTTCGTCGCGCACCATCTGCAGCAGTTGCGATGCCCGATCGTTGAATCGCGAACTGGGCGCCGCGACGATCACTGCACCGATGGCCGTACCTGCCGCATCGCGAATCGCCGCGGCCGTACCGGCGACACCGTCGGCCGCCTGATCCACGGTTTGTGCAACGCCTTGATTGCGCGCATACGCGACTACCTCGGCGAGCCGTTCCTTGCTCACCTCGGTGCGGGCCGTCAGTTGCGTTGGTGCGAGCCGATCGAAATAACTGGCGAGATCGGCCTCCGACATCGCCGCCAACAGCACGCGCCCACCGGACGTGCAATACAACGGACGACGATCACCCATCGAGACGGCAAACCGCACGGTGTTGCGGCTTTCGATCACATCGACGTAGGTCAGCGTGTCGCCGTCCGCATCGCGCACGGCAAACAGGACGGTCTCGTCCGAGCGCTCCGCCAATCGCCGCATGCCTTCGCGCACGAGATCCGACGAATGCAGACGACGTCGCGCTTCCAGCAGGGCACTGCCCAGGCCGAAGGCACTCGGCCCGAGTCGATAGGCGCCTTCGGAAGCGATGAGGAAATCGGCCTCGGTCAGGCCGCGCAACAGCGCGGCGATGCTGCTCTTGGGCGCATTCAACGCGCGACTGATCTGCGCGAGCCCCAGCGGCTCCGGACTCGCGCACAGCGCCTCGAGGATCTGGATGACCCGCGTGACCGACTGCGGCGAATTGAAACGGCGATCCTCGGTGAGCATCGGGAAATTAGACTACAACGAGCGGGGGCAGCAAAGCGTTCGGAGGAAGAGTAAAGCGGTACACAAAGGAGCACAAAACCAATTGGGTCTCCTCCTGTGGGGCCGGCTGAAGCCCAATGGCCACTGCACTAAGCTCTACGGATTGAGTGAGATCGAATGGAGCGTCCCTTTCTCCGCGCAGCGGGGGACAGGAAGGGGGTGCCTTGAAGGCAGCGGAAATCGCGCTGCTTGCCCCCACCCCAACCCTCTGCTGCACACGGATGTGTCCCGC
>CAZBKC010000767.1:0-573 GCA_964492345.1 uncultured Steroidobacter sp.
CGACGACGCCTGGATAAATGCGCTGGAATTGTCGTCACTGCTGGGGGTGCTCAACGGTGTGCCCGCCTACCAGCGCTTCATCTTCATTGACGGCTGCCGCAACGCCGTCTACACCGACGAGGTCAGGTTTGGCTCACTGGGGCTTCGACCGCGACCGGCCAAAGGCCAGCGCCGCAACTTTGTGATGCGCGCCACCGGCCCTGGACGCAAAGCCGCCGAGATCGGCGGCCGCGGCTTGTTTGCGCGCCACCTGTGCGATGGCCTGGCTGGCGCACGAGCCGCGAAGCGCTGGGACCCGGCGGCGGCCGGCGACGAGGGTGGCTATGTCGTACGCTGGAGCACGCTAGCCGGCCATGTCTCGGGCCAGGTCGAGTCGGACCACGCCGCGCAGAGCCACGACCAGCTGATCTACCTAGAGGGCGAGCATCCAGCAAACGATGACCCCAAGCTGGCGCAGTTCGGCTCTCAGCACTTCAGCCGGTCAAGGATCACCGTGCGGCTGAAGGAGCCACCGATGCCGCCGACGGGCACGCGCGTCATTCTGCGCCGCAACGACAGCGTCGAAGACGACCT
>CAZBKC010000767.1:583-1662 GCA_964492345.1 uncultured Steroidobacter sp.
CTGATCGAGGACCTGCCGCCTACTGGTCAGATTGACTTCGAGGTGCCGCCATCGGTTTGGATCTTGGGGGCGCGCGCCAGTGGCTGGCGCGCGCTGCCGAAGTCCAAGGTGGTGATGGCCTACGCTGAGCGTGTCGAAGAGCATGTCGCGCTGGTGCCCGGAACACCCGACCATGCGTGGCCCGGCGCGAAGCTCGCCAGCGCGTCGAGCGACGGCAACGGCAGCCTGAGTATTCGGGTCGGCGAGCACCCGGTGCCCGACGTACGGCCGCCGGTGCGCGTGACGGTGCGGCGCGAAAGTGGCGAAGCTGTCATCGATCCAGTGACCGAGGCCACGGTGTCGTTGGAGCCCGGCGTCTACCGCGTGCGCTTGGAACTGCCCGACGGCGCATCGGTCGAGTCCACTGTGCTTGTGTCGCCGGGCGATCCGGAACAGCTAGACCTCCAGCTGCCCGACATCACCACCCCAGCGCTTGTCCGCACCCTGGCGGCCGGCCATAAGCCGCCGCCGGTCAACGGCAGTGCGATGCCCTCGGAGATACTTGGCCCGCTAGCCGCACCTTCGGTTGCGACAGTCGCGGCGATTTCCGTTGCGCAGGGCGTGCAGGCCTATCCGCACGGCCTGATTCGGCTGGGCCTCGGGCGGCGCTGGAGCTTGGACGAAGCGATTGGTGTTGAAGCGCTAACCGCCGATGAGCGTGAGCCGGGCGAGGTGATCGCCACTGGCGTGTTGCCACAGCGCGCCCGACTTTGGCAGATGCGCGTCCCGAACAACGCTCCGATGGCCGATGAGATGGTGGCCACCCATACCAATGCGCCAATCGCCTCAATCAGCCTACCGGTCGAGCCCGGTGGCTACTGGCTGGAACTCATGGACAGCGACCGCCGGCGAGGCGCCGGCTTCATGCTCGCCACGCTGGTGCTGCCACAGCATGTCACGCTAGTGGTGCGTCACCAACTGCGCAACGGCAGGGTGACGCTGATGCAGTTCGCGGTGCGCCGCGACCCTGCGCAGCGGCTGCAGATCCAGCTTGGCCTGGTCGAGGGCGAGGCGCTGCAGCGCGCCCGCGCCGCCGGACG
>CAZBKC010000768.1:0-1659 GCA_964492345.1 uncultured Steroidobacter sp.
TGCAAGGTCGTTCTTTCCGACCACCGCGCCGCTGGTGTCTTGGGCACCTGGCCGGACAGGAAGATCAATCGAGAGCCCGTGGCGACGGCAACCTGGTAGTACGAGTCAGGCTTGAAGAGACCGTCCGGGTTCAAGAGTTCGATGGTCATGGCGATTCCTGTGACAGTGAAGGGTCAGACAGCACGCCTTTGCGGCGCGATGTCGAAGTGCAGCACATCTTCGCGGACTCCCAGCGTCGTGTACAGAGCGATGGCCGGTTCGTCGCCATGGTCTGCCTGGACGAAGATGACGTAGATGCCGCGTTCGGCCGCCAGGTGCTGAAGCTCCCGGATCATGGCCGTGGCGACGCCCTGCCTGCGACTGCCTTCTTCGACGGCGAGGTCGTAGATGTACAGCTCGGAGCGCGCCTGCTCGAACTTGGGCAGCACGTACGCGGCAATTCCCCCGATGACCCTGCCGCCAGCGACGGCGGACACGGCGACGAAGGTGCTGCTGCCCAGGAGGTTGCGGAGGTAGAGGTCGTCAGGCTGGTGCGCCGCGTAGGTCGGCGCTTCGCCGAACGCCCGGCCGAACACGGACAGCATTTCGCGCAGGGACGCGACGTCGCCGGTGCCGAGAACGCGAACGTCGAAAGGTTTCAACGCTGAGGTCTCATGGGATCAGCTCGGGCAGCTTGCTGCCCGAGCTGCTGGGCGAGCCCGATGAGGATTCCTTCGGGGTCCCGGATGTAGCAGAGCCAATACGAGGCCTGAGTCCGTTGACATGCAGGCATGATGGAACCATAATGGTTCCATCCTTGGAGGACAATTTGATGTCGACGACCATTACCCTCAAAGGAATACCAGATGCCGTGTACGAGCAACTCAAAGCTTCTGCCGAGGTGAATCGGCGAAGCTTGAACAGTGAGGCGATTGCTTGCTTGGAGAGCATGCTGTTGCCCAAGCGAGCCACGGCCCTCGAGCACCTCGCCAAGGCGCGAGAGATACGACTCTCTTTGAGGCGCGGTGCCTTCAAGCCCGAGGACATTGATCGGTTCAAGCGATCGGGGCGCGCGTGATTGTTGCGGACGTGAATCTGGTAGCGTACTTGTACCTGCCCGGCAAGTACAGCGAACTCGCCGAGAGTTGGTTGCTCAGGGACACCGAGTGGGCAGTTCCTCGCCTGTGGCGAAGCGAGTTCCGCAATGTCTTGGCGACCTACATGTGTCAGAACCTGCTGACACTCGACGAGGCGGCGGCGATTCACCAGCGGGCCGAAGCGCTACTGGAAGACAACGAGTACGACATACCGACAATGGCGGTGCTTCGACTGGCCAAGCAGAGCAGGTGCTCTGCATACGACTGCGAGTACGTGGCTCTTGCCGAACACCTGGATGTGCAGCTTGTCTCAGCTGACTCCAAGCTTTGCAAGGCCTTCCCTGACCGCACGATCCTGCTGTCTGAGGCCTAACATGATCTAGCACGCACTGTACCGGCTGGATGTAGACAAGCGAAGGAGCGTGCAGGTGGATGCGGCCATTTCGACAGTCCGCACTTGCGGCGGACGAACAGCCGCTGTGGTTCGCTTGCGAAGCCGGGCGCTCAGCCCGCCGACACCTCGCCCAGCACCACGCGCTCGTACGCATGCAACGACGGCAGCCCGCCCGTGTGCAGGAACAGC
>CAZBKC010000769.1:0-1658 GCA_964492345.1 uncultured Steroidobacter sp.
CGCGTCACGCTCGGCGATGCCTTCGATGTGTGGGGCTGGCGCATTCCCTTCCTGGTGTCGATCGTGCTGCTCGCGATCTCCGTCTACATCCGCCTGCAGTTGCAGGAGTCGCCGGTCTTCCTGGAAATGAAGGCCGAGGGCAAGGTGTCGAAGGCGCCGCTGAGCGAGGCCTTCGGCCGGTGGAGCAACCTGAAGGTCGTGATTCTCGCGCTGCTCGGCGCCACGGCAGGGCAGGCTGTAGTGTGGTACGGCGGCCAGTTCTATGCGCTGTTCTTTCTCGAGAAGATCCTGCAGGTGGATGCGAAGGCGGCCAACCTGATCATCGCCGCCGCGCTGCTCATCGGTACGCCGTTCTTCGTGCTGTTCGGCGCGCTGTCGGATCGCATCGGCCGCAAGAAGATCATCATGGCCGGCTGCATGCTCGCGGTCCTGACGTATTTCCCGACCTTCAAGGGTCTGACGCATTTCGCCTATCCGGCCCTGGAACGCGCCGTCGCCACCGCGCCGGTGAGCGTCGTCGCCGATCCGGCGGACTGTTCGTTCCAGTTCGACCCCGTGGGCAAGAAGGCATTCACCAGTTCCTGCGACGTCGTGAAGTCGTATCTGGCGAAGGCCGGCATCCCGTATGAAAACGAGGCGGCGCCCGCAGGCAGCGTGGCCCGGGTCCGTATCGGTGCGGCCGGGACGGGCGTCTTCGTCGATTCCTTCGCGGGCAATACGCTCTCGAAGGCCGATTTCGGATCGGCGTCGGAGGCGTTCGCCGCGCAGCTGAAGGCAGCGCTGCATACGGCCGGCTATCCGCCGAAAGCGGACATGAGCCAGCTCAACTATCCGATGGTGATCGTGCTGTGCACCTACCTCGTGATCCTGGTTACGATGGTCTACGGTCCGATCGCAGCATGGCTGGTGGAGCTGTTCCCGACGCGCATCCGTTACACGTCGATGTCGCTGCCGTATCACATCGGCAACGGCTGGTTCGGCGGCTTCCTGCCGGTCACGTCGTTCGCCATCGTCGCTGCGACCGGCGATATCTACAATGGCCTGTGGTATCCGATCGTCGTCGCACTGATGACGGTGATCATCGGCACGCTGTTCCTGCGAGAGACGAACGAGCAGCCGTTGATGAAGTGACGAAGTCGAGATCGAAGTGACTCTCGCACGCTGAGCGCACCTTGAGAGTGCAGGCGCATGACAGCAACGCTGTCTTGCCGTGCATTTGCCGATCGGTCGGCATGCGCGGCGCCGGTTGTGTTTTCTGCGCATTATTTCTGCTGGCGCAGGTTCATCTGCTGAAAAGACAATGACTTCTCATTGGCAGCACCTGCGGACAGCCTGAACAACTTCCGGTTCTTTACGAACGACTTTGATACCAAGACGGAGGGCGTCGATGTCGTTGCCACCTACCGGACAGATCTGTTCGGCGGGCAGACAGGGCTGAGCCTGGCTTTCAACAACAACACCACCGAAGTCAAGAGTTACAACCCCGACACATTGAGCGCGGGCCGCATCAGGCAGCTTGAAGAAGGACTGCCGGAAACACGCTGGGGTATCACCGGCACGCAGAGCTGGGGACCGTGGCGTTTTCTCGCTCGCGTGAGCTGGTACGACGGCTGGTATGACAGCGACGACGGTGTTGCCTATGACGGCGGCAATTTCGT
>CAZBKC010000770.1:0-1654 GCA_964492345.1 uncultured Steroidobacter sp.
ATCGACGGTCAGCGCATATCCGTATCCCGCCTGCAGGCCGATAATTTGCATCGCGAGTTGAAAACCTTCGAGAAGAAAGAGCACCGCCAAACCAATAGCGAGTCCCAGGCCCGCTTCGGAAAACGCCCAGATCGCAAGCCGGCCAATCGTTGGAACACTGTTCGGCAACTGTGGCCACACCGGAAGAAGCGCAATCGTGACAATCACCGCCAAGGCAATGCGAACCTGCGCGGGAGCCGAGCGGAATGCGGGGATCGGGAAGAACGCAACGACTCCCGCGACGCGCGCAAGCACGAGCAGGAAGGCGGTAATCGTCGCAAGTGGCAGGCCGAGCGTCATGGATCGGCGTCAGTGCGCGAAACGGCCCAGATCGCCGAACAGCGCGCCCGTGTACGTGACCAGCCGCATCAGCATCCATGGCATCGCAAGCAGCAGTACTCCGAGGAACACGACGAGGCGCGGTACCGTGCTGAAACTCGAATCCTGAATCGACGTGAGGATCTGTGCGAGGCTGACCAGAATTCCGATCGCAAAACCCGCCGCGAGAACCGGCAGCCCGATCCAGAACGTTGTCATCAGCGCATTGCGCAGCAGATCCGTAACCGTGGAATGTGTCATTGAAAACTCCTGACCAGCGAGCCGACCACTAAATTCCAGCCATCGACCAGCACGAACAAAAGGACCTTGAAGGGAGCCGAGACCATGACCGGCGGCAACTGGACCATGCCGATGGACAGAGTGACCGAGGCGACAATCAGGTCAATCACCAGGAACGGCAAGAACAGGACCGCGCCAATCTGGAACGCGGCCTTCAGTTCGCTCAACACATAGGCAGGCGCGAGCGCGGACAACGGAACGTCGGACGGAGACTTCGGCGGAGTGGCGTGCGAGAGTTCCATGAAGAGAGCGATGTCTTTTTCTCGCGCGAATTTCAGAAGAAAGTTTTGAATCGGGCCTTCCGCGCGTTCCCATGCCGTCTCCGCGCTGATCTGGCCTTGTTCCAGCGGTTCCCAGCTTTGATGCACCAATTGCGCGCCGACAGGCTGCACGACCAGCAGCGATAGAAACAGCGCCAGGCCAACCAGAACCTGATTCGAGGGCGCTGTCTGCGTTCCCAGGGCCTGCCGCAGAAAATGGAGCACCACCACGATACGAAGGAATGGCGTTACCGACATCAAAATCGCAGGCAACATCGTGAGCAGCGTCAGCAGCAGAATGATCTGCATCGGCGCGCCCAGCGACTGCCCGGTCTTATCGGCCACCAGTGTCACGCCGAGCAGCGAATCGTTCGGAGCGGCCATCGCGGGAATCGCCGCAAGCAACAAAAGCCGCTTCATGCGCGAGCCTCGGGCGCGTCTTTCAAGACAGACTCGCACAACAGCGAGCAGCCTTGCGGGTGTGTCGCGACTACCATCTCGCGGCCATCCACGCGCACCAGATGCACCGCATGCTGAGCCGTGAGCGCAAGCCGTCCAGCGGACTCGATCCGATGATTCCGTTTCACGTTCAGCGCCAGCCCGGTACCGGACCGGAGTTTCCACACGGCAATACCCAGCAGCGCGAACACCATCAGCACGCCCAGTATTTGCCGCAAAAATTCGCCCTCAAAGACATCCATGTCTTGTTCAACTCTCTTCCTTGAAATCGGTGATGC
>CAZBKC010000771.1:0-1646 GCA_964492345.1 uncultured Steroidobacter sp.
AGCAGCAGGGCCGTGATGATTCTCTGCCGCAGCATCAGCGCGACTCGACCTGTCCCGGGGCCAGTCCGAACCGTCGTTGCCGGCCGGCGAAATGGTCGAGCGCTGCAGCGAGTTCTTCGTCACCGAAGTCCGGCCAGAGCGTGTCGCAGAAATACAGTTCCGTGTAAGCGAGATTCCAGAGCAGAAAATTGCTGATGCGCTGCTCGCCGCCGGTGCGGATGAACAGGTCGGGATCGGGCAACCCGGCCAGGGCGACGCTGCCACCCATGGCGGCTTCATCGATGTCTTCGACGCGCATTTCGCCTGCCACGCATCGTCTGGCAAGCTCGCGGGTTGCCGCGGAAAGGTCCCAGCGCCCACCATAGGCGATCGCGATCACGAGGGTCATGCGGGTGTTGTGCGCGGTGAGCGATTCGGCCGCATGGATGCGATCGCGCAGCGCCGTCGACAACTGTTCGAGGCGACCGATGAACCGCAGCCGGATGTTGTTCTTGTGCAGGTCGTCGACTTCATTGTCGAGGGCTTCGAGGAACCGCCCCATCAGCATGGAAACTTCCTCGCGCGGCCGCTGCCAGTTCTCGCTGGAGAACGCAAACAGCGTCAGCACCTCGACACCGCGTTTCGCACAGCCTTCGACGGTCTGCTTGACCGCCTTGACGCCCATACGATGACCGGCTGGCCGCGGCAAGGCCCGGCGCGCAGCCCAGCGGCCATTGCCGTCCATGATCACCGCGACGTGACGCGGCAATGCTGCAGACGATACTTGCTTCGAACTGACCGCGGACGGTGGCATTGCTGGGACCTGATGAGGTGACGGGATCGGGTCAGACCTGCATCAGTTCTTTTTCTTTTTCGGTCAGAACCTGCTCGATCTCGCCCACGTACTTGTCGGTGAGCTTCTGGATTTCTTCCTGGGCGCGACGGTCGTCATCCTGGGAGACGAGCTTTTCCTTGAGCAGGTCCTTGAGGTCGCCAAGAACGTCGCGACGCACGTTGCGAACGGCGACACGCGCATTCTCAGCCTCGTGCCTGACGACCTTCGTCAGGTCACGGCGGCGTTCTTCGGTCAATGGCGGCATCGGTACGCGAATGACGGTACCGGCTGTCGCAGGCATCAATCCCAGGTCGGATTTCATGATGGCCTTCTCGATGGCCTGCACCATCTGTTTCTCCCACGGGGTCACGGTAATCGTGCGGGCATCCTCCAGCGCCACGTTGGCGACCTGGTTGATGGGAACCTCGTTGCCGTAGTACTCGACACGTATGTGCTCGAGCAGGCTCGGATGGGCGCGCCCCGTACGCAGCCGCTTCAGTTCATTCTTCAGTGCGACCACGCATTTCTGCATGCGCTCAATGGCGTCTTTCTTGATGTCGTCGATCATTGAAATCTCCAGTCGGGTGATGACGGGCGAACGGCGACGCGACGTTTGCGACGATCCGTCCCGCCTCTCAAGGGTTCGTTACCAGCGTACCGACATCCTCGCCGCGCACGATGCGCATGAGCTCGCCAGGCTTCGTCAGGTCGAATACGCGCAGCGGCAGGTTGTTGTCGCGGCACATGACGATCGCCGTGGCGTCCATGACGTTGAGACGGTCAGTCAGCACCTTGTCGAAGGTCAGGCGCTGATAGCGAGTGGCGTTCGGAT
>CAZBKC010000772.1:0-1646 GCA_964492345.1 uncultured Steroidobacter sp.
GTAGGGGATGCCGCAGATGGAGAAGTTCGGGTAGGCGTCGGCCACCACGACGGTGACATCGACGGAGGGATCGAGTTCGCGGGCGCGCAGGGCGGTGGAGATTCCGGCGTCGCTTCCGCCGATCGCTACAAGGTGCATGGGGGTGCCTTTCAGGACGTGGTTTCGGGTTGCGTGGGCACCACGACGTCGCCCGCGGTGCGCGCGGCGGTCGGGTAGAAAACGAGGAGGAGCGCGAGGCCGAGTGCGGCACCGCCGAGCTGGGCGAGGATGAATGGAGCTACGGAGGCGGGCGCGATGCCCGCGAAGGTATCGGTGAACATGCGGGCGATAGTGACGGCGGGGTTCGCAAATGACGTGGAGCTGGTGAACCAGTACGCCGCCCCGATGTAGGCACCGACCGCTGCTGCGGTCACCGCGCCTTTCCCTGTACGGGCGAGCGCGAAGATCAGCAGCACCAGGCCAGCGGTGGCAACCACTTCACCCACCAGGTGGCCGCCGGCAGCCCGAACGGTCGTCGACAGGGACGGGGTGGTGTCGAACATGGCACCAGCGAGGAGGGTGCCGGCGATCCCGCCGGCGATCTGCGCCAGCAGATAGGGGCCGAGGTCACGCCCGGGAAGGCCGCGCCCGCGGCGGCCGAGCAGCCAGTCGGCGATCGACACCACCGGGTTGAAGTGCGCCCCGGAAACCGGGCCGAGCATCAGGATCAGGACGGCGAGCCCGAGCATGGTCGCGATGCTGTTCTCCAGCAGTTGCAGGCCGACGTCACCGGCGGAGAGCTGCTGCGCGGCGATCCCGGAACCGACGACGACCGTCACCAGGAGCCCGGTGCCGACGAATTCGGCTGCGGTTCGGCGCGCCAGATGCGGCCTGGGGACTTCAGGGTGAGGCTTCGATGAATTCATGTCGGGCATCATCTTGACCCGTCAAACTAATTCAGTCAAGATTGAAACAATGAACGTTGAACTAAATGCGGACGTGAGTGCGAGGGCAGCGAAGCACGCTGCGCTCAGCGACCCCGCCCGGCTGCGGATCGTCGATCTACTCACCGTGGGTGAACTCGCACCGTCAGAGATCCGCGAAGCACTCGACATGCGTTCCAACCTCATCAGCCACCACCTTGGTTTCCTCGAATCGGCCGGGATGCTCACCCGGCACCGCTCCGAAGCGGATAAGCGGCGCACCTACGTGCGACTGACCGACAACGCCTTGGACGGGCTCGTGCCCGGGTCGCTCGGCTCCGCCCGACGGGTGCTGTTCGTGTGCACCGCGAACTCGGCCCGTTCGCAGCTCGCGGTCGCGCTCTGGAACCGGGTCAGCAGCATCCCGGCAGAATCCGCCGGCACGCATCCGGCCGAGCAGATCGCCTCCGGCGCGATCGCCACCGCCGCACGGCACCAGCTGACTCTCCCCGATGCGCGGCCGCGGGCTCTGGTCGATGTGCTTGAGGCGGATGACTTCGTGGTCACCGTCTGTGACAACGCGCACGAGGAGCTGGGCCTGCGCGAGGGCGCGCACTGGTCGATCCCTGACCCGGTGCGGATCGGCACCGATGCCGCGTTCGACGCCGCTCTTGAAGATTTGCAGCACCGAATCGATGACCTCGCACCCCGCCTGATCGCCTCTTGACCCGGAAGAACTCATGA
>CAZBKC010000773.1:0-1645 GCA_964492345.1 uncultured Steroidobacter sp.
CACCAGGCCGAAGGCCAGCACGCCGCCGAGCACGCCGAACACGACCAGCAGGAAGGGCATGCGGGTCGCATTCGAGATCACCAGCGGCCGCACGATGTTGTCGACCCAGCTCACCAGCAGCAGGCCCCACAGCAACAGGCCGACGCCGGGCCAGACATGGCCGCTGATGATCAGCCAGGTCGACAGCGCTCCCCAGACGACCGGTGCACCGAACGGAATGAGCGCCACCAGTACCGTAACCGCGCCCATCATCACCGGCGCCTTGATGCCGAAAATGAAATAGCCGATGCCAGCCACCACGCCCTGCGCCAGCGCGCCAAGCATGAGCGCGTACACGACCGCCTGCGTTGTCGAACCGACGGCATCGAGATAGTCGCGCACGGTCGGCCCGAGAATGCCTTCGAGGATCGATCTCGCTTCGTGCAGCAGGCGCGGACCATCGCGCAACAGGAAGAACATCGACAGCACGGCGAAGAACAGCTTGGCGACGTTGCGGCCGACGCCGCCGATCACGCGCGTGACCTCGACCTGCGACTCTTCCATCACCAGCATGAAGCGCTGGCCGAGCGCCTTGGGATCCGCCGACATCTGCAGCGCTTCCTGCAGCGCCTGCCCGATCCAGGGCAGATCGCGGATAGCCTCGGGCAGCGTCGGCTTCGAGGCCAGGAAATTCTGCACGGTCGCATAGGCGCCCATGGCTTCGACCCGCAGCATCAGGATCAGCCAGGCGATCGGAACGACGATGGCCAGGGTCACGAGCAGCGTGCTGATGAGCGAGGCCAGACCGATACGACCGCCACACCAGCGGATCATGCGCTGATGCATCGGCCAGCTCACATACGCCAGGATGGCGCCCCAGATGAGCGGCACGACGAACGGCTGCAGCACGCTGAACGTGAGCAGCACGATGCCGAGCAAGAGGCCGGCGACGAGAACGCGACGGAACCAGGGAGCCGTAGGCAGATCGGCCAGCATCAGCGCTCCTCGACGGCGTCGACAGCCGTGGCTGCACTGCGCAGCGCGTAGAACTCGCGACTGAACTCGTCGAAATGCGCTTGCTCGATGGCTGCGCGGATCGATCTCATCAGCGAGAGATAGTAGTAGAGGTTGTGGATCGTCCCGAGACGCGCCGCCAGGATCTCGCCGCAACGGTCCAGGTGCCGCAGGTACGAGCGCGAATAGTTCGCACAGGTGTAGCAGCCGCAGGATTCGTCGAGCGGTCGCGTATCGGCTTCGTACTGCGCATTGCGGATCTTGACGACACCCGTCGTCGTGAAGAGATGTCCGTTGCGCGCATGTCGCGTCGGCATTACGCAGTCGAACATGTCGATGCCGCGACGCACGCTCTCGACCAGATCTTCCGGCGTGCCTACCCCCATCAGATAGCGCGGCCGGTCCGCCGGCAGATGCGATCCGATCGCTTCCAGCACGCGCTCGCGTTCATCCCTGGGTTCCCCGACCGCAAGCCCGCCGATGGCATAGCCGTCAAAACCGATCTGCTTCAGTCCGGCGATCGATTCGATGCGCAGGTTGTCATACATGCCGCCCTGCACGATGCCGAACAGCGCGTGCGGATTCTCCAGCCGATTGAATTCCGCGCGACTGCGCGCGGCCCAGCGCAACGATAGTTCCATCGAGCGGCGCG
>CAZBKC010000774.1:0-1644 GCA_964492345.1 uncultured Steroidobacter sp.
TGGCCGACCTGGGCAACACCCGGCGCATTCTGACGGAAGGACACCAGTCGCGTGCCCGCGTCGAGAAAACCGGCATCCACCAGTTGAGCGACATCCACGCTCGCCCGCGTGACGGGCGGTGCGGCGACCTCCAGCCCGACATGCCCCTCCGGCGCGGGCCAGACGCGACAGATCTGGTCGATCATCCTGTCGGTACGCCGCTGAATAGTCTGCTCATCCCACGTGCGGTCATCCCCACCGGTCAACGCCTCGCGCGTGATGAGCACATCGTCGAGCTCCTGCAGCTTGGCGCGCTTCTGCGGCCACGGGCCGTTCGAGACCTTGCTGTTGAGCGCCTGCGTGACGATCGTGAGATTGCCCAGCTGCTGCACGCGACGGTCTCGTTCGCGCCCCTGCTCCTCGTCGAGACCGTCGTCCCAATGCGTGCGCCACTTCTGTGGCATGAGGTGCTCAACCGTCGCTTTGTCGCGCACGATCGGCCCCATGGCGAGCGGGTTCATGCCCGGGTAGCCACGCTTGGCATCCTCCAGCGCCTCAAGAACCATCCGCAGTCGGCTGCGACGGTAGTTCCAGTACACGTTCGAGTCCGTGAGCGCATCGCGCACTTCGGCGTCGCCGGGGAGGTACCCGACCGCGGTGTGATTGGCCACGAGGAAGCGCTCGACCTCGTCGGCGAGGCGATCGGCAGGCTGCTCGCTGAGATGCCGCAGCATGTCGACGACAAAGCGGTTGGAACCCTGCGACGACGCCTTCACCAGCGCACGACGGACGAACCAGCTCTCCAGGATCTCGAGGATGCGGGCGCGGTCGACGTCCGAGATACCCATCTGCTCGGGCTCATCGAGCCAGATCAGCAGCGGACGACTGACCTCTGAGTCGAGCGTGCCCACCCGATAGCTGAACAACTGTTCGCGCGTCAGCGGCCCACTCGGGTTGCCGGCGCCCTCGATCACGTCGCGGTAGCGATCGGCAGCCGCTCGGATGCGCGGCAGAAGTGCCGACACATCCTTGTCGACCGTGTTGACGTAGTGCTTGAACTGTGTGAATACTTCGCGAATCGGGAAGTCGTCGAGCGTGCGCGCGACCAGCCACTGCCAGAGGAACAGCGACGCACGCGGGTTCTTGATGCGACCGGAAGTGACTTCGGCCTCCCACCACGGGGTCTCGAACTCGCTCCAGTACGCGAGGTAGTCGCGCTCTGCATCCTTCGGATCGATCTGCTGGAAGATGAAGTTCTTGATGAGGTCGGCCGCAGACAGGGGCGTTCCGCGCGCATTGAGCGTCTCGAAGATCGCCTGAGCGTCTTCATCGACATCGAGGCTGATGCTGGCGATCTCAAGGCGGTCCTTGATCGCCGGCACAAGCATGCGCGCGCGTGCGAGCGCCTCGTCCTCGCCCTCGCCCAGCCATTCGGTGATCGCCTCGGAAAAGTAGCGGTGCGCATCGCGCAGCCGCGACGGCGCGATGGCGTCGTAGCTCACGGGTGTGGGTGCCGACATCACCGCGGCGAAATCCACGCGGTCGCGATTGGTCGGCCAGAGCTTGTAGCGATCATCCTCGGAGTCACGGCTGTCCGCGGGGTTCTCGACGAGGTGACGCACCTGGCTCGCGAGCGTCGAATAGCCCCGTCGGTCGAGCTCGGAG
>CAZBKC010000775.1:0-1639 GCA_964492345.1 uncultured Steroidobacter sp.
CCGACAACTCGTTCGACTATCCGCTGTCCAGCCGGTTCGACGAATCGGACGCGTATGTCGTGTTCGACAACGTGTTTGTGCCGTGGGAACACGTCTTCATCTACCGTGATGTGGCGCTCAGCCGTGACCAGTGGTGGAAGACCACGGCGCATTCGCTCGGCAATCACCAGGCGCAGGTGCGCTACGTCGTGAAGCTGCGGTTCATGATGGGCCTTGCCAAGCGCATGAACGAGATGACCGGCAATGAGGCCAACCCCGCCGTGGCGATCCAGATGGGCGAGCTTGCCGCGCTGGCGTCGATCTACGAGTCGCTGCTGGTCTCGCACGAGCTGATGGCGACGATCGACGGCGACGGCGTGCTGTGGCCGGCCCGGACCTCGCTCTATGCGGCGTCGGCGATGCAATCCGAGTTCAACGGACGCATGCTGGAGACGATCCGTGAACTGGCGGGATCCGCGTTCATCACGCTGCCGTCGTCGCTGGCCGATTTCGAGAATGCCGGGATTGCCGCAGACCTGGAGCGGTACATGCGTTCGGCTTCGACGGACGCGAAAAGCCGCGTTGCGGTGATGCGGCTGCTCTGGGACTTCATCGGCTCGGAGTTCGGTAGCCGCCACCAGCAGTACGAGAAGTTTTACGGTGGCGCGTCTTTCATCGTGAAGCAGAACATGTTCCGCAACTACGATTTCAAGCGGGCCACCGCCATGGTCGATGCCGCGCTGGCGCTGCCGCCGGTGGAGGGCGGCTGACTATTGCAAATTGTGTGGCGGTCGTTATACAATCTGAAGTAGTAGAACGCGAGTTGCTCTACTTTAGGGATCGAACATGCGCATCTGCAATTTTGGCCGCTCTTTTCGTGTCCTGGCTTTATTCTGCTGTCTCATCGCATCGGGTGCAGGCGCCTACGCCAACCCGGCTTGCCGATCGCTGGTCGGGCATATGGCCGACAACACGCTCTATTCGGCGCGGTGCCACAACCATCCCGGATGCCTGGAGGAAGTCGTCGAGACCGGGGCAACCGCGGTCCTGAAGGCATCGGACGGCAAGACCCGCCGCTTGCAGAAGGCGCAGCGCTACAACTTCGTCTATCGCGTGCCTGCGGCCGGTGCCGCGAACAGTCTGGTGATTGCCCAGATCAAGCAACTCGACGCCGGGCACCGCGCCATCAAGCCCTCAAAGGTGCGCATGCAGCGCTATCCGATCAGCTTCGCATGCGTCGGCAGACGGCAAAACGAAAGCCTGCCGCAATGGCCTCATTCCGAGGTGCGCGGCCGTGATCTCCCCAGCGTAGATTACGATCGATACGACGCCTTTCACCGCAACGGTTTCACGACGTCGGACGAGGACCATGTGCTGCGGTCCTCATTGCACGTCCGATACCACAACGGACAGGCTTGCGTGTCGACGCAGGATCCGGTCCGGCGCGCGCAGTTCCTGCTGCACGATCACAAGAGCTTTGCCTGGCGGACCGGAACGTTCTTCCTTCGCGTCGGTCTCTACACAACTACGGCAACCGGCGACGAATACCAAAAAGTTGCGGAGTACAAGCGGCTCAAGGTCATCGTGACCAACTATCGCCAGTCCGGCGAGCAGCCAAGATGCTTCAGCTTCTCCACCAAGGCAGGACGGCCGGAGAGCA
>CAZBKC010000776.1:0-1638 GCA_964492345.1 uncultured Steroidobacter sp.
CGACCTGCAGCAGGACGGGGTCACCCATTTTCAGGACGGGACGAATGGCCATGAGCGTGAAGTCGGTGAGGAGAGATCAAAGCCGGGATCGTTGCTGACATTACACCCGACATCGGACATCCTGCATCCATGTCCAATCTCCATGTCCTGGTGCTGGCGGCCGGTGCGTCGACCCGGCTCGGGCAGCCGAAGCAACTCGTCAAGCTGGGTGGGCGGCCCGCGCTGCACGGCGTGGTGTCGGCGGCCACGGCACTCGCCGGACATGCAGTGACCGTGGTGATCGGTGCGCATGCCGGCGAGCTGTCGCGCCTGCTCGCGCACTCGCCGGCCTCGGTCATCGTGAACCGGCACTGGGAAGAGGGCATGGCGTCCTCGATCCGCTTCGGCATCGCATCGCTGCCCGCGGCCACCGAGGCGGTGCTCATCCTGCTCGGCGACCAGGTGGCCGTCACGGCCGACGATCTCAAGCGACTCGCCGCGGCCTGGAAGGAACAGGACGGCGTGATCGCAGCGGCCACCTACAACCAGCGCGTCGCCGTGCCCGCCATCTTTCCGCGCCTGTGCTTCGGCGAACTCGCCGAGCTGCGCGGCGATCAGGGCGCGCGACAGATTCTCGAACGCAACAGCTTCCGTGTCGTGCGCGTGCCGATGCCCAACGCCGCCATCGACCTCGACACGCCCGAAGATCTGGCCGCCCTCACCGAACGCTTCAACCGCCCACCCGCGAGCACGAACGACCCATGAGACTCCTGATCATCCTCGGCCTCATCGCCATCGTCGTCGTCGTGATCTGGATGCGGGCGCGGCGGCGCTGATTTCTTTGTCTTCCCGCAACTCCGTGCTGTGCGGCAAACGCCGACACCGGCCATTAGTCGCTGAACTTATTCACTCATCGCCCGTTGTTCTGCTGACGTGCCCGTCGCACGGTGGGAGAGCAACATGGGTCCGATAACTGAATTTCTCGGCCACTTCTGGGCGGTACTGATACTGATCGGTCTCGCGCTGGTGCTGACGGTCGTGGCGTTCCGGCGTCGCTGGTTCGAGCGCGGCCCGCGCAAGGGAGAAGCGAAGGACCCCGAGCAGACGCGACGCGAAAATCCGCCGGACGAATGGAGCCGCAGCCACCACTGACGCCCGTCAGGAAGCGACCTTGCCGCCGTGTTCCCTGAACAGTTCGCGCAGGAGGGAGCGATGGCAGCGGGCTTCGTTTTCGCAGTAGCAGCCAACGGCAAAGTCTGTCTGATGTGAAAGCGCCGCCAGCGCATCGAGCAGTCGCGAGACTTCCGGCGCTTTCATCTCCGCGCGATAACGCCTGACGAAAGTCTTCCACTGACGTTCGTCGCCGCTGAGCGCGAGTTTCACCAGGCCCTCGCTGGGCGCTAGATTCGGCAGCCACACATCGTAGAAGTCACGCGAAGCAAACTCGCTCTTCGGCACACCGCGCGGCGGACGACGCACGGTACCGAAGCGGATGCCTTCCTTCGCACCCCGGGGACTACCCAGTCGAACGATGTGCACTGCCATGCGGGCACTGTACATGAAGTGGTTTCACACGGATTCCCGGATCGAAGAACAAGAAGATCTCCACGGAGGACACGGGGAACATGTATGGACCCGCCCCGTTATGCAAGACACCCG
>CAZBKC010000777.1:0-1638 GCA_964492345.1 uncultured Steroidobacter sp.
CCCAGTTCTTCTCCATCGCTTCGAGCTGCTTGACGATCCGGTTGGACCGGTCGTTGCGCTTCTCGGCGCGTATCGCCATTTCGATTTCCATGATGATGTCCTTGATGAATGTTTCGGTGAATTGCGGTGACATGCGTATGCGCTCGAAGCTCGAGTGCGTGATCACCACCGCGTCCCAATCGCCGGTGGCGATGCGCGACACCAGCTCGCGTCGGCGGTCGCCTTCCAGGTCTTCCTTCGCGGCCATCAGCACCGAGGCATGCGGGTACAGCCGCACGAACTCCGCCGTGTACTGCGCCAGCATGTGATTCGGCACCACATGGCAGGGCTTGCTGGCGAATGCCAGCCGGCGCAGCTCCATGCTCGCGATCACGCACACCGCCGTCTTGCCGGCACCGACCACGTGGAACAGCCCGGTGTTGCCCGACTGCACGATGCGCCAGGCGGCATCCAGCTGGTGCCGGTGCAGCTCGAAACAGCGCGAAAAGCCCGGCAGCTTCAGGTGCGAACCGTCGAACTGCCGTGGCCGGGTGGCGTTGAACAGGTCGTTGTAGGTCCGACATAGCCGCTCGCGCCGCTCTGGGTCCTCGAAGGCCCAGGCGGCGAAGCGCTCCTTGATCTGGCCCAGGCGCTCCCGCGCCGCCAGAGTTTCGTCGGGATTGACGACGTAGCGGTCGGTCTGCGGGTCCCGGTCGCGCACGGTCGGCACCTGCACGTTCAGCGCACACTGCACCAACTCGATCGCGTTCATGCGCGAGGTGCCGAATTCCTGGGTCACCCGCACGCTCTGCCGCGCTTCCCACTCGCTGTAACGTACTGACCAGGCCCCGGCCTCGGCCGAGTAGTTCACCTGGCAGTCCTTCAACTCCAGCACCTGCTGGATGAAGGCCTCGACGTCAAGCGCCGGTATCCACACCGCGCCCAGGCGCGGCTCGATCGCCGCCGGTGCCAGGTCTTCTGGTTGCACCCTTTCGAGTGCGGCGATGTTGCTGCGGAACTCGTTGCCGGAGGCCACGGCCTGCCGAAGCTTGGCCTTGACGTTGCCCGACAGGTAGTCGTCCGCAGTCTTCCATTGGCCATCGGCCGGGTCCAGGAAAACCTGTCCCGCTTCGGCCAGGGCCTGCAGCACTTCCGATTCCGGCGCGGCCAGCAAGCCGGCCATGTAGCCCGGATCGACCCGGCCGCGCCATTGCATCGAGGCGGCCAGGGCTTCGAGCGGATCGCTCGCCGCGATCGGTTCGACCACGCGGGTGAGAGTGCGCCGGCTGAACAGCGCCGCCTTGTGGGCGGTGTCACTCTCTTCGTCGAAATGCTCCAGCGACAGCAGCAGCGGGTAGTCCGGGTCGCGCCGGAAGGCCAACGCGTTGGCCCGCGTCGACAGGCAGCCGTGCCGGGCCACGAAGCGGTCGTAGGTGCCGTTGAGCAGTACCCGCAACGTTCTGACCCGGTCATCGGTTTCGTTTTGCAGTTGCGCGTCCAGCAAGGCTCTCGCATGGTCTCTGATGGCACACAGGCCCGTGATGCGGGCGCGCTGGCCGACGCTCAACGTCTCGTGAACGTCGATCATCTCGCCACCTTCGACCCGGTGTACCCGGCCGCGGTGCAGCCGGTAGCTGCCCGGCCTGGCACCGGCCATCG
>CAZBKC010000778.1:0-1635 GCA_964492345.1 uncultured Steroidobacter sp.
CGTCGATGCAATGCCTGGAATGCGAGCGCACGATCCTGCTGGGATGAAGTCATGAGTCACCTGTGGATGAGTTGCCAACACGAAGCCTGACGCAAACGATCGCATCGGACTCGCCATTTTCGGATCTCACCACCGCGGTTGTGCGGCGGCAATGACGTCAGGCGTAATGCAGGACGGTCGCCTGTATAGTCCTGCAAGTTTCTTTCCGTTCGTCCCTTCATGTGAACGCCTCACTGAACGAACTTTCCGTGCTGACGCCATCGTCATGCCGCTGATCGCGCTCATCGCCGTGCTCCTGGCAGCCGCGACGCATGCCACCTGGAACCTGTATGCCAAGCGTGCCGCGGGTTCGCGGCATTTCGTGTGGCTGTATTCGACGGCGTCGGTGCTGCTGTATGCACCGATCATCCTGTGGATCCTCATCACCGAGCGGCCGCAATTCTCGGCGATCCACTGGCTGGTCCTGCTGTCCACGGGCCTGCTGCATCTGGGCTACTCGCTCATGCTGCAGGCGGGCTATCGGGCGTCGGATCTGTCGCTGGTGTATCCGCTGGCGCGCGGTTCCGGACCGTTGCTGTCCTTCTTCGCGGCCGTGGTGCTGCTCGGCGAGCACATGACATGGCTGTCGATGCTGGGCGTGCTGCTGATCGTCTCGGGCATCGTGCTCGTCGCGGGACTGCTCAGTGCGCATCACAAGGCGCCACGCGCGGGAATCCTGTTCGGCCTCGGCACCGGGGTGTTCATCGCGGCCTACACCGTCAACGACGGCTGGGCCGTGAAGGTGCTGCTCATTTCGCCGTTCATCATCGAATACACCGGCAATGTGCTGCGGCTGATCGTGCTGAGCCCCGCGGCGTGGCGCGACCGGACGCGCGTGCGGCAGGAGGTTCGCGAGTACCTGCGACCGGCGCTCGTCGTCAGCATTCTCGGACCGATCGGCTACGTGCTGGTGCTGTATGCGATGAAGGTCGCGCCGATCAGTCACGTCGCGCCGACGCGCGAACTGGCGACATTGATAGGAACGTATTTCGGAGCGCGCCTGCTGCGGGAGCGTGCGGCGCCGTCGCGGATTCTCGGCGCGCTCTGCATTGTCTTCGGCGTCGTATGTCTCACGATGGCGGATGCGGGATGACTTTGCTGTAGTGTCTGCCGTCTCTCCTCGAAGGCAGTTTCGTCGGGATACCCATGCACTACGTCCGATTCGCTCTGGTCGCCGCCGCCCTGCTGTGCGGCGCCTGCCAGAAATCGCCGCCCGCAGCCGTGCCGGATGGCGCAATGCCCGCGGCCTCCGAGTTCGTCACGATCGAGGGCACGCAGTTCCGGTGGCGCGGCAGGCCCTATTACTTCGTAGGCACGAATATCTGGTATGGCGCCTACCTCGGTTCGGGCGGTGCCACGGGCGATCGTGCGCGACTGATCCACGAGCTGGATCAGCTCAAGGATCACGGCGTGACCAACATCCGCGTGCTCGGACTTTCCGAAGCCAGCGAACTCCGGCGCGCCGTGCGTCCGGCGATCACCACAGCGCCGGGCCGCTACGACGAGGAACTGCTGGCCGGCCTGGACTTCTTCCTCGCCGAAATGGGCAAGCGCGACATGAAGGCGGTCGTGTACCTCAACAACTTCTGGCAGTGG
>CAZBKC010000779.1:0-1634 GCA_964492345.1 uncultured Steroidobacter sp.
TCCTCTGACTAACCGCCAACCGCCAACCGCCAACCGCCAACCGCCAACCGCCAACCGCTAACCGCTAACCGCTTCTTTCTTAACTAGCCCACCACGCCCAGTTCCCGGCCGACGGCCGTGAACGCCGCAACTGCCTTGTCCAGATGCTCTTTCGTGTGGACCGCGGACATTTGCGTCCGGATGCGTGCCTTGCCGTGGGGAACCACCGGGAACGAGAAACCGATGACGTATACACCGTGCGCCAGCAGCCGCTGCGCGAAGTCGGAGGCCAGTTTTGCATCGCCGAGCATGACCGGAATGATCGGGTGTTCGCCGGGCACCAGCGTGAATCCGGCGGCGGTCATCCCCGCGCGGAAATGGGTGCTGTTCTCGTGCAATCGGGCCTGCAGTTGCGTGTCGGCTTCCAGCAGATCGAGAACACGGACGCTGGCCGCAGCAATGAATGGCGGGACGCTGTTGGAGAACAGGTAGGGCCGCGACCGCTGGCGCAGCCAGGCGATGATTTCCTTTCGCCCTGAGGTATAGCCGCCGCTGGCGCCGCCGAGCGCCTTGCCCAGCGTGCCGGTCAGGATATCGATGCGATCCATGACGCCGTGCAGTTCGTGGGTGCCTCGTCCGCGTGCGCCGATGAATCCGGTCGCATGCGAGTCGTCCACCATTACCAGTGCGCCATGACGATCGGCCAGATCGCAGATTTCCCCAAGTCGCGCGATCACGCCGTCCATCGAAAAGACGCCGTCGGTGGCGATCAGCTTGACGCGAGAGCCGTCCGCTTCCTTCAGTCGCGTCTCCAGTTCGTCGAGGTCATTGTTCGAGTAACGCAGGCGCTTCGCTTTGCACAGACGGATGCCGTCGATGATGCTGGCGTGATTCAGGGCGTCGCTGATGACGGCGTCCTGCTCGTCCAGCAGCGTCTCGAACAACCCGCCGTTGGCGTCGAAACACGACGAATACAGGATCGTGTCTTCCGTGCCGAGAAAGCCGCTGAGTCGCGATTCCAGGTCCTTGTGGATGGCATGCGTCCCGCAGATGAAGCGCACCGAGGCCATGCCGTAGCCGTACCGGTCCAGCGCGAGGCGTGCGGCCTCGCGCACCGACGCGTGATTCGCCAGGCCGAGATAGTTGTTCGCGCACAGATTGACGACTTCCGATCCGTCGCTGAGGCGGATGACGGCCTGTTGCGGGGAACTGAGGACGCGTTCGGGCTTGAACAGTCCCTCGGCGCGCAATTGCCCGGTGTCGCGCGCCAGTCGGTTCAGAAAGTCGCTCTTCATGCGGTCACCTTCGAACAAAGAGGCGCCGATTCTGCCATCGATCGGCCTGCTGTCCGGAACGGCCTGACGAAAGGCTGTCTCGCCGGTCTCGCGTGCTGGCGTTGTCGCGGTGCATACCGAGAGTTCGGAATAATGATCGGCGGTTGCTTTGTCAAAAAGTGTGAGCCCGCCCGCATCATTTGTGCGCAAAACGACACGAAGGCACATGAAGATTCGGGAAAAACAGCGATGACAGCAGTGGCCGGGATTTTCCCGAACCGTTGCCATAGCCCGCCCGTCTTCTTACTATCACCCCGCTGTGGAGCGTACTGCGATTACCAAATTCAAATAGAACGGGTCAGCGCTCGGCCCGAATGGGGG
>CAZBKC010000780.1:0-1630 GCA_964492345.1 uncultured Steroidobacter sp.
GGCAGCAATGGTTCCTCAGACCGTCGCGGCCGATCGGTCGAGACCGACCCACAGCTGACTGTCGATCTGCAGGATGGCTTGCCTGATAGCGGTCCTCCGCAACAGCGTAGCAAGGCTGACGATGGCGCATGCGTGCGCCACTCCTTGTCGCCGTTCGAATCAAGGTCACCAGCGGTGGCAGGCGACCCAAGGGCGCCGCCGTGAGGACACCGGCGAGCGTCCGCCAACCGGCCCTTGCCAGCAAATGTCGGCCCATTGCCATCGCGCGCCGACGGGAGCACCATTGCCGGCAGGCGCAGCACGTTTACCCGCTGCGCATCGAGGATCGACGAGGAGTTGGCGATGGACATGACGAGCCTTCAGACCGACGCCGGCGCAGCGAGCGTGCTGGCGTCGGCGCAGGTGACCTGCATACTGCCGGTCAAGGATATGGCGCGGGCGCGCCGCTTCTACGAGGGAGCGCTCGGCCTCGTGCCGCTGGGCGCCAAGCCCGACGGCAAATTCGTCTACCACTGCGGTGGCACCGAGCTGGCGCTGTTCCCGAAACCGGAAGGCACGAAGTCTGAGCACACCGCGATCAGCTTCAAGGTCGCCGACATCGCGACGGCGATCGCCGAGTTGAAGACCCGCGGCGTGGTCTTCGAGGACTACGACCTGCCGGGCTTCAAGACTGTGGAGCACGTCTGCGTACTCGGTTCTGAGCGCGCGGCCTGGTTCCGCGACCCCGAAGGCAACATCCTGTGTCTACATGAAGACCTCGGCTGACAGCGCCACCGAAGACGGCGACCCCGTGCCGCGCCCCTACTTCAACGAGGGCGTGCGCACCTGGCAGGACCGTTTCGACAGCCCTGGCCGACCGGCTCGAAGAGCGGCTCGAGCGCAACGCTTCACGACCGACGACGTGCGTTCATCGATAGCCACACGATGTTCTTCCTGGCCACCGCCGACGACGCGGGACGGCCCGACTGCTCGTACAAGGGCGGCGACACCGGCTTCGTTCGCGTGACGGTCGGCGAATGACTGGCCTTTCCGAGTCCTGGGTGGCGAAGAGTTTTTGCAGTCTGAATTGCTGACAGACCGGATCGGTCGGGTGCGGGTATGGCGATTGGTGCGGATAGGTTCCGACAGCATGTTCAGCAATGCCGCCTCACTTCCGGATGGCCGTAGCCTCCTCCAGTACAACGCCTAAGTCGGCTTTGAAATAGCGTTCGACGATGCGCGCGAGTTCGTCACGCGCTGCCTCGTAGTCGTTCGCAAAGCGCGCATGCAGGGCGCCGGCCAGGGTCGCAAATCGATCCACGAGCCCGGGATCGAAGTGCTTCCCGGCACCTTGTCTGAGTATCTCGAGGGACTCCTCGACCGTCATCGGTACCTTGTAGGGTCGCTCCGAGGTAAGCGCGTCGAACACGTCTGCCACGGCGAAAATGCGCGCGGTGAGAGGAATGGCTTCGCTTCGCAGCCCCTGGTGGTAGCCCGCACCATCGTATCTCTCGTGGTGGTCGCCGATCACCTCGCCTGCGTCCTGCAGCCATTCCGAGCGCGCGATGATGTCCAGGCCATGCGTGACGTGCGTCTTCATGGTTTCGAATTCCTGCGCGTCGAGTCGGCCCGGCTTGAGCAGGACATCGTC
>CAZBKC010000781.1:0-1628 GCA_964492345.1 uncultured Steroidobacter sp.
TAGCCCGCTTTTCTCATACCGAATGGCATAGCTGTATATAACCACAGGTACCTGGGGGTCAGCGTGAGCTTGTGGACGCGGGCCTGACGGCGTGCGCCGTTGATGGACGTGATTTTGGGTATAGGGCGCCGTCGCTGCGAGCGAGCGGTGATCGAAGGGATGCTTGAAGGTTGGGTGCGTCTGGTTCGTAGGGTGCGGCTTAACGCGCCGCGGCGCTCAGAGCGTGGAAAGCGGCGATGAACTCATGCTGATGGGGACAAGCCTGGCTCATCGCGAGCTTCACCCGCCGCACGCTCACGCTGACCACCGCGCCGATCTTCAGCAGTTTCAACCGGATCGTGTTCGCACAGGCACGCGCCAGCGCGGTGCCTGCCAGACCCACACGCCGTAGGGTGTGCATCAGCACGTAGGCGGCTGAGGCCAGCCACAGACGCAATTGATTGGCCCGGAAGGTGGCGGCCGAGAGTCGATCGGCGAACAGATCGAGCTGCGCTTCCTTGATGCGGTTCTCGCATTCGCCGCGGGCACAGTAAAAGTCTTCGTACAGCGCGCGCGTCGGCCATTGCTGCATCGACAGGGAAGTAACGATGAAGCGCGGATTGGCTTTGTCCCCGGTCTGCTCGGCTTTCGCCACCACGCGTCGGGCACGACACCAGCTCCTACGCGTGCGATACATCAGTTCCTTGAAGCGCCGCGCCGGACGTTGCCTCTCACGCGCCTCGGCCGCCGCGGCCTGCAACTCGGCGCCGATCGAGCGCACCAGGCGACTGTTCCTGGCGAGCCCAAACACGTAATCCACCGCGTTGTGCTCGCACCAGCTCATCAGCTCCTCGCGGCAGAAGCCTGAGTCGGCACGCAGAATGATCTTTACTGCAGGCCAGCGCGCACGAATCTGCGTCACGATGCGCTCGACTTCTTCGCGGGCGCCGGCGGCCCCATCGATGTTCGAGCGGCGCAGCTTCGCGCACAGCAGATGCTCACCGGCGAAGATGTACAGCGGCAGGTAACAGTAACCGTCGTAATAGCCGTGGAAAAACCGCCCTTCCTGATGGCCGTGCAGCGGGTCATCGGTGGCGTCCAGATCCAGGACAATCTCGCGGGGTGCTTTGCGATGCGCCTCCAGATACAGCTGCACCCACAGCCGCTCGATGGCCTCGGCGTCGGGACGGATCTTGTGGTAGCGATCCACGCCCTCGCGTGCATGCAGCTCCAGACGGTTGAGCGTGCTCTTGCCGGCCAACGCTGCGCAATCGGCTCGACGCTTCGGCTCAAGCTTGCCCAGCAATGCGCCGAACACCGGATCGTGGCGCAGTTGCTCGTGATCGTTCAGGTCCTCATACCCCAACGCCATCGCGAACACACGTTGGCCGATCAGCGTGCGTACCGTGTGCTCGATCAGCCGCGCATCGCGTGCATCGACAAAACAGTCCGCCAGCCGATCGATCAATCCGATCGCTGCATCGCTCTTGCCCAGCAGTAACGCGCCAGCGTCCGAGCTGACCGTGCCGCCATCAAACGCCGCCACTACGCGACGGCGTTCTACACCTGCAAACTCCAACTGCTCAGCGTTACACTGTGTCGGCATCGGGTCACTCCTGAGTTGGGTAATAACTTGTTCTCGCAACTCA
>CAZBKC010000782.1:0-1628 GCA_964492345.1 uncultured Steroidobacter sp.
GCAACGACGCTCGATGTGCGCGGCACCGTGGCTCCCACCGTCATCAATGGCAGCACCGGCAGCAACAGCATCGTCATCGGCAGTGCCGCGATCCTGAATGCGAGCGGCGACCTCGGCGACGGCGCGGACCTGCTCGACGTCGCCGGCACGCTCGACACGGGTGCGGGCGTGCTCAGCCTCGGCGATGGCGACGACACGCTGATCCTGCATGACGGCTCGCGCATCGACGGCACGGTTGCTGGCGGCGCGGGCAACAACACGCTGAATACCGACATCGCCGGCAGCGCCGATCTCGGCGCGGCGACGGGATTCCAGTCGCTGGTGAAATCCGGCGCGGGCGTGTTGCACATCAACGGCGCAGCGACGTCCGTGTTCGATTCGGTGACGGTTGCCGCGGGAACCCTGCACGTGGCAGGCACGGCCACCGTGGATCCCGCGGTCACATCGATCGCGTCCGGCGCCACGTTGCAGGTCGATGGCAGTTATCTCGGCACCGCCGGTAACGACACGGTGACGCTCTCCGGCACCGTCTCCGGTGCGGGTCTCATCGATCTGGGCGCCGGCGACGACACGCTGACGCTGAACGACGGTTTCGCGATCACGGGCCGCATCGGCGGCGGCACCGGCAGCGGCGACACCCTCGTCCTGAACAATGCCGCGGCGCTCGCGTTCGACGGCACGGGCACGTACGACTTCGAAGTGCTGGAGAAACGCAACGCCGGCGTCGCGACGCTGGTCGGCGCGCAATCCTTCTCCGCCGTCAGCATCGGCGCCGGTGCGCTGGTCGTGAGCGATTCGCTGCAGACATCGACGCTTGCGCTCGGCGATGACGCCCGCCTGACGATTGCCGGCAACGCGAACGTGAACACCCTGGCCGGCAGCGCCGGCAGCAACCGTATCTTCATCGACGCGGGTGCCACCCTGAGCGCGGGCGGTACGCTCGGTGGCGGCGCCGATCTCCTGGATGTCGCAGGCACACTCTGGAGCGGTGGCATCGATCTCGGCGATGGCGATGACGTGCTGACGGTTCATGACGGCACGCGCATCGAAGGCGTCGTGGCCGGCGGCGCAGGTACGAATACCCTGAACACGGATCTCGCTGTCGCGGCCGATGTCGGCGCGGTGACCGGATTCCAGTCGCTGCTGAAGCGCGGCGCGGGCGTGCTGAATCTGAACGGACCGGAGGCGTCGAGCTTCGATCATGTCGGCGTCGTCGCCGGCACGGTCAATGTCGCAACCACGGGTCGAGTGATCGATGTGCGTTCGACGGGCGTGGCGCAGGGTGCGACATTGAATGTCGAGGGAAGTTATTCCGGCAGCAGCGGCGCGGATTCCCTGCTGTTGCTCGGCACGCTGTCCGGGACGGGTACGATCGATCTGGGCGCAGGCAACGATCTGTTCACGCTGCGCGACGGCGCCGTACTCAGCGCGCTCGTCGATGGCGGCGATGCGCAGGGGCCCGGCGATACCCTCCAGATCGACAATGCCGCCGATCTGACGTTCGATCCGCAGCGCGTCACCGGTTTCGAGAACCTGCTGAAGCGCAACGGCGGCACGCTGACATTGTCCGGCCCCGCCACGTTCGCCACCCGCGTCGACATCGCTGCCGGCACGCTGGTCAGCAGCGA
>CAZBKC010000783.1:0-1626 GCA_964492345.1 uncultured Steroidobacter sp.
CGTTGGCGCAGGCCAGCGACGGAGAGTGGCGTGCCGATCTGGCACACGCTTCTCACCGCGCCGATATCGATGCCAAGCTCCAAGGTACTGGTGCAGATCGCTGTCGCCGGGCGTTCCTTCTGCTTTAGGGCAGCTTCCGTTTCGTAGCGGATCTCTTTCGACAGGTTCCCGTGATGCGGCCAGAACTCGTTTGGCACGCGCGCTGCCTCACAGAGTGAACTCAGCAGGTGCGTATAGCGTTCAACTTCTCGCCGACTGTTCGGGAACACCAGGTTGTTCGTTCCGCGAAGCGCAGTGAATAGATGCTGCGCGATCCCCAATGGCGCTAGCTCGGTCGGAGGTTCTCCCTTGGTTTCGATGGCGGGAGTGGGTTCTTCGAAGCCTTTGACCAGGACTTTGAGCTCCGTTCCCCCGGAAGGCGCATCGATGATCTCGACGTCCTTGCCGCTGCGAAGAAAGCTCGCCGCAAGCTGCATGTCTCCCAAAGTGGCAGACAGCCCGATCCGGGGAAGCTCGCGTCCCAGCACGATCTCGATCCGGTGCATCAGGGACTGCAGTTGCTTGCCCCTTTCCGTGCCGATGAAGGCGTGGAGCTCATCTACGATCATGTAGGCGGAACGCTCGAACAAGCCCGCGACCACAGTTCCTCGATTGCAAAATAGCGATTCAAGGGACTCGGGTGTGATCAGCAATACCCCCCATGGGTCGCGCAAGAACCGTCTTTTGCTCGATGCGCTGATATCGCCATGCCACGGCCATACAGGCACTTCTAGGTTCTCGCACAAGCGCTCCAGGCGCCCGAACTGATCGTTGATCAATGCCTTCAGTGGGCTGATGTAGATGACCAGTCCCGGATTCTCTTGCCTCAGCAAATAGGTCAGCGCCGGCAGGAAGGCCGCCTCTGTCTTGCCCGACGCGGTGCTCGCCGCAACGATGACATCGCGATCGGCTGGCAGGACTTTCGGGATCGCGAGCTCTTGAACTGCGCGCAGCGCGCCCCAGCCTTCGGACCACAGGTAATGCTGGATCCGCGGATCCAGTTGGAGAAAAGCGGAGGATGCGCTCACCGAAGGCTACAGCTTGAACGAGGCGAGTTCATCGTCGGGTTGAACGGCAAAGTCGTCATTGCCCCCAGTATCTGCGGCAACATCGACTTGACCCAGGAGATCTTTCCAGTCCGCCTCAGGGTTCTGTTCCAGCACGGCCAGCAAGTTGATGAAGGAGGTAATTGTCGTGCGGGGCGTGCGGAAAAAGCTGTCGCCAATGCGGTTCGCGCAGTGCTCCATGAAGCTGGCGATGGCAGGGTCTGGAAGGAGGTGGCGATCAGGGTTTCCGGCTGCGTAGACATGCCGGATCTTGCCAAGGAGCAGGTAGAAGTCCTCCGCCGTCAGGGCCGAGAGCCGCACAACGGGGCCGCTGAAATCGACCAGGCCATCGATAGCGAACGTGTTCTGGGCCAAGCGGCTTTGGAGTGCCGAGTAGCTGTAGACGCCGCGCCGGGTATCCATCAAGAATTCGGGGGTTCCGCCCAGCACGAACCCCAATCCAACCGCCGTGCCTTGGAGGGAGTCGTTGAGCATTCGAAGCAATTGCTCATAGTTGGAGTTGCGCGCCTGTGAGTTGGCA
>CAZBKC010000784.1:0-1623 GCA_964492345.1 uncultured Steroidobacter sp.
CTCGACAACAAGCGCGGCGCATACCAAGGCTTGGCAGACCTGTTGATCGAGATGGGCCGTCTGGGCGAAGCCCAGCAGGTGCTGCAGATGCTGAAGGAACAGGAGTTGTTCGATAGCGTCGAGCGGGCCACGGGCGTGGCGCCCCCCGATACAAGGGCCGAACTGACGGGCTTCGAGCGGGCCCGCCTGACGCGTTACGAGGAACTTGCAGACAGCCTGGTCGCGCTGGGCCGGGAACGCTCGGCGCTCGAACGCAAGCGCCGCCTCGGCAGCCTGAATGCGGCCGAGCAGCAGCGCCTGGCCGAAATCGTGAGCCGCCTGCTGCCCGCGGCAGATGTGGCACTGATGGACTATCTGAACCAGCTGGCGAAAGAAACCACCGCCACAAGAACGTTGCCGAACGATCTGACGGGCCACGCGACGCGGCTGAAGAAGGCCATCGAAGACCTGGCCCTGAGCGAGCCCCACGCGCGGGCGGTGGGCCTGCAGTATGTGGTGGCCGAGCGGCGGCTGTCGATTTTGTTGTCGGTGCCCGGCCAGCCCACCGTGGCGAGGCAATTGCCGGTCAGCCGCACGCAACTCGTGCAACGGGTGGGGCCGCTGCTGCTGATGCTGTCGAACCCGCAGACGCAGGCACCGATGCTCGCGGCCGAGCTGCGGGCCTTGCACGGCTGGTTGATCGAGCCGGTGGCGGCCGACCTGAAGGCGGCGGGCGCACGCACGATCATGCTGTCGGCCGACGACGTGCTCAGGCACCTGCCCTTTGCGGCATTGACCGATGGCAAACGCTATCTGGTGCAGGACTTCGCGCTGGCGCAATACAACGAAGCGGCACGCCAGGCGCTGGTGAATGCCGCGCGCCCGCAGTGGAAGGTGGCGGCGATGGGCATGTCGCAGCAGGTGGGCAGCCTGCCGGCGCTGCCGGGTGTGCAGCGGGAGCTGCGCGGCGTGGTGGGCAACCCACGCACATCGGGCGACATCTGGCTGGACCGGCGCTTCGACCGGCGTGGCCTCGACGGCGCGCTGCGTGCCGATTACAACGTGCTGCACCTCGCCAGCCACTTTGTCTTCGTCAGCGGTCGGCCCGACTTGTCCACGTTGTACCTGGGCGACGGAGGCCGCGTTTCGGTGGCCGAGATCGTGCGCGAGAAATTGCGCTTCGATGCCTTCGATCTGGTCACGTTGTCGGCCTGCGAAACCGCCATCGGCGGCGGCCTCGACTCGAAGGGGCAGGAACTCGAGAGCCTGGGGGCGACCACGCAGAACCAAGGGGCACAAGCCGTACTGGCCACGCTGTGGCGCGTGCGCGACCAGGGTACCGCCGAGTTCATGGAAGAGTTCTACCGGCAACGCGGCAACGGGTTGAACAAGGCGGATGCGTTGCGCGCCGCGCAGATTGCATTCATCGATCGCGGCAAGGGCGGTGGCTCTGACCTCGATTACTCGCAGCCGTACCTGTGGGCACCGTTTGTGCTGATGGGCAACTGGCGATGACTGTGCGGAAGTCTGCCTGATCTTCTGGCGTTGGCAGCGTCAGACGAGAAGACCGGCTCGCGATATTTGAAGCGCCAGGAGGCTCCAATGGCAAAGTTCGAAGGCGTTGTGTCGCTGGTATCGCATGGC
>CAZBKC010000785.1:0-1618 GCA_964492345.1 uncultured Steroidobacter sp.
CGCTGTGTGCATCGAGGCCAAGCAGACGCCGGCCGCCATCGACATCCGGCACGGGCTGACATTCAACGGGTGTCACTTCCCCGCGGGACTGCGCCTCATCCGAACCCGGTGCAGGGAGCCGGTCGAACTGGTCGGTCATGGTGCCAAGCACGACGTATTTCTTGTCGTCGCTCACCAACTCTTCGCCCAACGGGCTGTTGTGATTCGGATCGGGTACGATATCGAGAAAGCCGGCGATCACGCCTTGCCGGCGCCGCTTCGAGTTATCCTGGTCGAGCCGACCGATGAAGATCATGATCTTGCCGCCCTCGGGCATCGCGTCGTGAAGCGTCTTGCCACACATGTAGCCGGCGTGGTAGTTATCCATGCCGATGTACATCAACCGATTGCTGTTCGGCGCGTCGGAATCGTGCGTGATCAGGTTCGTCTGAGCTGCGGCTTTGTTGAGTGCTTCTCCCTGGTTCTCCGAATCGATCGGGCTGATCGCAATGCCGTCGGTGCCGCGGGTGAGCAGGTCTTCAATCTTGCGCGTTTGATCGGTAATGTTGGCGGGCGTAACGACTACCACGTCGACTCCCAGCTCCTTACCGGCCGCATTCGCCCCTGCACGCGCATGTTCCCAAAAATCGGCCGCTCCATTGGTGATGAAGGCATAGCTGGGCTTGGCTTTCGCTTCAGACTCAGCACCATTTTTGCCACGATTGCAACCAGATACGACGACCGACGCCGCAAGAAGCGACGCGATGAGAGCCAGCCTGTTCATAGTCATGTTTCCGAGGACATGAGGAGTGTCACTCGATAATAATCTATGAGCAAGGCACTATGCTATAGTTGGCGGAAAGGCCTCACGCAGAGGCCGAGAGAGCACGGAGGAAACTTCGCCGCGACGCCATCAAATTTGTTCGGGGCGCTGCCGCGCGTGCGGCGTTGGACGATCTCTCGCCGGTTTTTGCGCGAGCAAGCAGATCTACGCCATGCGGCTGGTCAGCGCTTGTTGAATGGCGCGTTGCAACACTTCGACCGTAGCAGGCTTGGAGATGCGGGCCACGACAGGCTCTCGCTCAACCACAACCTGGCGAGCATCGGGATGGCCAGAAACCAGAATGACAGGAATGCCGCGTTCCGAGAGAATCTCAGCAGCCGCGAGACCGTCGAGGACCGGCATATCGAGATCGGCAAACGCGATGTCGACCTCCTCGTGCTTGCATTGCTCGATCAGTTCTTCGCCGTTGCCGACCGAGCAGACGACTTTGTGCCCGAGGCACTCGAGCAAGCGAACGAATGTTTTGCGAACGTCTGGCTCATCCTCGGCCACGGCGATTCGGACAGACGGCAGGCCGTTGTCAATCATGCTGTTCCTTCTCATTCCTGGCAGCTACGCCAAACGCGTGGGCCCCACCTTGGTGAATTTTACGCGACGACCCAGAATTGGTCGAAAATCTGGTGCGCTGGGCCAATTTGTCGGATGAGACCTCCATTATCCCAGCCCTGCCAATGCTCCGTCAACTCAATGATTACGCTCTCGCTAGCTCAAGGTTCGCTTGTATCCTTAGAAGGATTCTCCCTCTCCCTTTGGGAGAGGGTTGGGGTGAGAGAGAATAGCGGGAAATCAAGGCAC
>CAZBKC010000786.1:0-1618 GCA_964492345.1 uncultured Steroidobacter sp.
GTTCTGGGCGGTCCGGCGGAGCGGATCGGAAAGAACGCTGACATGAACTGGATCTTCAACGCTCAGTGATTTATTTTTATAGATATCATATATATATCAACGAGTTAATTGTGGTGGCTTCCCAGCCGCTGCTAGGAATCCAGGAAGAATCCAGGGAAATGGCACGGCCTGTGAGTCGTCTCTGGTGGACGACTACAAATCGCGTCAGCTGGATTCCATCGCGCAGCGGCGGTCTAATCTCAGCGCGAATCCACCCAAACAAATACGGGATTTAGCAGCCAGCAGGCATCGCACGCCTCCAAGCGATTCACCGCACTGCAACCAACAGCTTCTTCTCGTGATTTTTCTAGGATTGCGAGCCCGTTCCCATTTTACCATTGTGGCAGCCGCATCGTCGGGGCTCGGTTTATGGCTTGCCGCGTTCGTTACCTAAATAGTTCCGGGATCCACCTCCGCGAGATTCCGGGCATCCAGGCGCTGGCTAGCGCCTTTCCCAAGCAGTGGCTGCTCTACGCATCGCTGCAGTGTTTCCCGCCCAGAAGCTATCCGATCGAAATTGATGCTCTCGTCGTGATGGATGATGGAGTGCTGTTGCTTGAGCTGAAGGACTACAACGGCAAGCTCACGCCCAACGGAGATCAGTGGATGCTCAACGGCCGGCCGCGCGGCAGGTCCGCGGTCGACATGGTCAGCGAGAAGGCGCGCAAGGTCAAAGGCATCCTCGGATCGACGGTACAGGGCTTCTCCAAATATTCCGTCGACGCGCGTGTGGTGCTTACCGGCAGTGCGGACAGGAACGATCTGTCACCGGCGGAGCAGAGCTATGTCTGGACGATCTCGGAGGCGGCGAGCATCGGTGATGCCGCTGCGAAGCGGAGATTGCTCGGCACCCGCACGCTGCATACGAAGAAGGCGTTCGCCTTCGAGCCGGATTTCGAGAGGATCACCCGGAACGCGAAGCAGTGGCGCGCCGCCGAGGGCAACTGGGACGGCTATCGCGTCGTCGAGGAAGACGTGGTCGTCCACCCGGCAAGGATCTGGCGCGAGCATCGGGCGGAACGCCTAAGGGATCCGCGCTTCAAGGCGCTGCTGCGGATGTGGGCGTTCGACCGGCTGCCGCCGGGCATGAACAGCCCCGATCACCGGCAACGGATCGCAGACCGGGAGATGCGCGCCATCGGACTGCTTCACGATTTGGGCAGTCGGCTCGTGAAGGACGGCGGCATTTTACTACCGACCGGCGAAGAAAAGGATGAGGTTCTCACCCAGCACTTCGAACTGAGGATGCTTCCGCGCGACTGGCTGACGCTCGATCGGTTTATCGAACGCAGCCGAGCAGATATGACGGACCAGGACAGGTTAATGGTGTCGGCGTCGCTGCTCAACGTGGCGGCGGAGCTCCACGCGCGCGGGATAGCGCACCGCGATATCGGACCGAGATGCGTCTGGCTCGGCGATCCCACCAAGGTCGCGCTCTCGGGACTGATGACGTGCCAGATCCCGGGCGAGCAATCGGTCAGCGACTGGTTTCCCGTTCTTCGTGGCCATAGCGCTCCCGTTCCCGAAGACGCCGCATCCGCGAAACAGGGCTCTGCGAAGCAGCGGGATGTCTTCGCCT
>CAZBKC010000787.1:0-1256 GCA_964492345.1 uncultured Steroidobacter sp.
CCCGCGCCGTGGCGATGTTTTCCGGCTTCCTGGGCTGGTGCGCCACGAAGAAGGACCTTCGCGCACTGGTGAACAAGGAAGCCGCCCGCGCCCGGGAATTGGCCGACATGCTGCCCGGCAAGGCGCCGCGCAAGGATGCCATTGAGATTGCCCAGCTACCCGCATGGTTCGCTGGCACCGACAAGTTGCAAAGCCGCGCCGCCCGCGCCTACCTGCAGGCCCTGGTGCTGACCGGCGCGCGCCGCGAGGAAATGGCCGGCCTGCGCTGGGCCGACGTGGATTTCCAGTGGCAGAAACTGACCATCGCCGACAAGGTGGAATCGACCCGCGTGATTCCGTTGACGCCCTACATGGCACACCTGCTGGATAGCCTGCCCCGACACAATCAATGGGTGTTCGCCAGCGTGAGACTGAGCAAGGCGAAGAAGGGAGCGCCCGCGAAGTGGGTGCAGGCCAGCGCATCCGGCCGCATCGCTGAACCCCGCGCGCCGCACGATGCCGTACTGGCCGATGCTGGCATCCCGCACGTTTCAATCCACGGCCTGCGCCGGACCTTTTCCCTGCTGGGTGAAGCTGCCGGCGCGCCGGCCGGTGCCATTGCGCAAGTCATGGGGCACAAGCCATCCGCCATCGCCGAAGGCTACCGGCCGCGCTCGATTGACGCCCTGCGCCCGTACCTCGCGCAGATTGAGCGGTTCATTCTCGACAAGGCCGGGATTGCCTTTGACCCGGCGACCGCCGTTGCTGGTGGCCTGCGTTTGGTTTCCGCCGCCTGACGGTTTCAGGACCGCGCAGGCCGGCATGCCTGCACCGTGGCCGCTGCGGTTCAGCGGCAAGGCGGGCCTGCAAGGTGTTCGATCACCGAGCGGGCCCTGACCACAACGTGCAACCTATGGAGAAGCACATCATGGCTACTGAGACTGTACCCGCCCAATCACCAGCACCCGAACAGAAGCCCGACGACAACAACAGCCTGGGCCTGACGGTGCATACCATCGACTCCTTGCTGTCCTGTGCCGACGCCAGGATCGAGAGCATGCAGGAGTACGGGGGCTTCGAAGGCAATGACTTCGAGCACCTGGTCCAACTTTCCTGCGTACTGCAACACTGCACCGAACTGTGCACGGCGCTCGCGGAGCGCATCGACATCGCATGGCATGCGGCAGGCAAGCGTGCGCCTGTCGGGGCCGAGGTCGACGACGAGACGATGATGAAGCTGGCTCGCGAGGGCATACCCAGGTTCGCCGAGCTGGAAG
>CAZBKC010000787.1:1266-1609 GCA_964492345.1 uncultured Steroidobacter sp.
TGGAAGAGCAGCTCATGCGGCTTGAAGTGCACAACGCCGATGGAGACCTGGGCGCCAAGGCTGCGACACGACTGGCATTGCGCGCCATGCATGAGCTGCCTCCTGCCTTGATCGCCGCGGTGTTGGGTCACTTCCTGACCTACGAAAGTGGCGCCGAGCTGGAAGCGTTCATCATCCCGCCGCCCGTCGCGCCCAAGAAACGTCGCGACGCCAAGACCACCCGCGAAGGAGTCGCAGCATGAGCGCCGGCACTATGCGTGCGCACCCTGCTGACCTGGAAGCACGCGCCGCGTTCGACCCGCAGGCCTTCATGGCTGGTGTGAACCTCTTCGACGACATGCTG
>CAZBKC010000788.1:0-612 GCA_964492345.1 uncultured Steroidobacter sp.
GTCTCCGCAACCGAAGTGAAGCGCCGCCTCGACGCGGGCGAGAAACTGCACTTGATCGACGTACGCGAGCCGCAGGAGTTCGTGCTCGCCAAAATCGAAGGCGCGGCGCTGGTCCCCATGCGTTCGGTCCCCGGCGAACTTCAGGATCTCGAAAAGCGCGCGGACGAAGCCCCGCTGATCGTCTTCTGCCATCACGGAGTCCGCAGCCTGAACGTCGTGCATTGGCTGCGCGAGCAGGGACTCGAAAACTGCGCCAGCATGGCGGGCGGCATCGACGCATGGAGTCTCGGCGTGGACTCGGGAGTACCTCGTTACTAAAGAAAGAATGACCCCCACGATCCGCGAGCGCGCTCCAGCCTACCTTGCCGGAGCGTCGGCGGTCACCATCACCGTTTCCATCGCCGCCAGCCAGACCCTGCTCGCGCTGGCGCTCGTGGCTCTGCTGCTCGACCGTCGAAAGCTGCGCTGGCCTCCCGTGACTCTGCCGCTGCTGCTGTTCATGGGATGGACTCTGCTATCGCTGGCCGCATCGCCCGATCCTCGCGGCGGTCTGCCGGACATCAAAAAATTCTACGTCTATTTGATGCTGATCGCGGTATTCAGCGGCCTACG
>CAZBKC010000788.1:622-1609 GCA_964492345.1 uncultured Steroidobacter sp.
CATGCGACCCAGCGCACTTCGCGCAGGGGTCGCATGGGGCTGGGTGGCCGGAGCGTTGCTCTCGGTGTTGTGGGGAATCGGGCAGGTGCTTCGCTTGTACCTCGCCACGGATCGTTTTTTCTACTACGTCTACAGCAATGGCGCGCGCATCACCGGATTCATGGGCCACTGGATGGCGTTCAGCGCCATCACGATGATGGCTCTCTTCATGGCCACGGCGATACTGTTGTTCGACGAGCAACGCCGCTATAAGCGCTCGTTGCCGGCCGCGAGCGTTGCCCTGTTAGGCATCGGCGTTCTACTTGGCTGGACCCGCTCCTATTGGGTCGCCGCGGCTGTGGGCGGCATGTGGCTGCTGTGGGCGAAGAAGCCCAAGTTGGTAGCGCTGATTCCCGTAATTGCCGCCGTGCTGCTGATTGCGAACCCATTGAGCGTTCGCGATCACGTCATGGCGCTCGTCCGGCCGGACCCCTGGTTGCTCAATTCCACGCAGCATCGCGCCGGGCTTCGCGCCACCGGATGGGAGATGATCAAGGCGCATCCGTTCTTCGGTGTCGGCCCAGGACAGGCAAAGGAGCGCTTCGACGACTACGCTCCGCCATCCGTGCCCCGGCCAGTGCCCGAAGGATGGTCCACCCAGCACCTGCATAATCTCTACTACCAATACGCAGCCGAGCGCGGCATTCCCGCTCTCCTGTTGCTGCTGTGGTTCCTCGTGCGCGCGCTGTACGATTTCATCCGCCATCGCCACGCCGTGATTCAAGGCCGCTGGATGCTGGAAGGGGCGATTGCCTGTGTCATCGGGATGATGATCGGGGGCTGGGGCGAAGTCAATCTCGGCGATAGCGAGCCGCTCGCGATGTTCCTGAGCATTGTCGCTTGCGGCTACGTCGTCATCCAGTCTCCGCAGACGCTGCCGAAAACTTAGTACTCATCATTTGGAATGGACGAGCCAGTCAGCGGATCGATTCTCCCGGCTTCTCCACA
>CAZBKC010000789.1:0-1607 GCA_964492345.1 uncultured Steroidobacter sp.
ATTCGAGCAGCGCCAGGCCGGTGCCCTGGATCATCGACTGGAAGAGGAAGCCTTCGATGATCGCGGTGGTCAGCATCGCCGGCACCGGACGACCGGCGATGCCGCCGTGCTGCGGCGTGGCGTCGATGAAGATCGCTTCGAGCATGCCGGTGACGCCGATGAAGCCCACCAAGTCGGCTTCGGTCAGGGTGCGGCGATGCGTGCGCAGGCGCTGGCCGACCTTCAGGTCCTGCCAGTAGAAGCCCTGGCCGAGTTGCTGGATGTCTGCATTCGTGTTCATGGTGGGTGTCTCCCGTGGTTCAGAGGGCTGCGGTCGTAGTGGCGGGCGTGGCGGCCTCTGCGTTCGGCACCGTAGCGGTCATGCCGATCGACGCCAGCACCTCGGCCGTGTGCTGGCCCAGGCGCGGCGGCATGCGCACCGGCGCTCGCTCGCCGTCGATCAGCACCGGCACACCGGGAAAACGCAGCCTGCCCATCGCCGGGTCATCGACGGTGGTGAAGAAACCGGTCGCGCGCAGGTGTTCGTCGTGCTGCAGGTCTTCCAGCCGGTTCATGCGCGAGGCCGGAATCTCCAGCCGCGCACAGACCTCTAGCCATTGCGCGGTGCTGCGCGTGGCGAGGATGCGATCTGCGATCTGGTACAGCGCCTCAATATGGCGCGTACGTTCACTGATGTTGGCGAAGCGCGGGTCGTTCGCCAGGTCGGGCTCGCCCGCTTCGATGAAGAAGCGCTTCCAGTGCGCATCGGTGTAGGGCATCGCGCACAGGAAACCGTCCAGCGTCTTGAACGGCTTGCGAAACGCGTTCAGCAGGCGCGGATAACCGGCATCGGCCAACGGCGGCTCGAAGTGCCGGCCGTAGAAATGCTCGACGAGGTTGAAAGCGACCATCGACTCGAACATCGGCACCTCGACGTACGAGCCTTCACCGCTGCGTTCGCGCTTGAGCAGCGCGGCCAGGATCGCGTGGGCCGCCACCAGCCCGGTGGTCTTGTCGGCGGCGATGGTCGGAAAGTATTGCGGCACACCACCCTGGCGTTCCATCAGGCCAGCACAGCCGGACAACCCTTGGATGATGTCGTCGTAGGCCGGCAGCCCACCGTAGGGGCCGTCTTCGGCGAAGCCGTGCAGACCCACATAGACCAGCCGCGGGCAGCGCGCCATCAGCGTCTTCGGATCCAGGCCAATGGCGGCCAGCTTCTGCGGCCGGATGCTGTGCATCAGCACATCCGCGCTGTCCACCAGCTTCAGCAGCGCCTCGCGGCCTGCGGGTTGCTTCAGGTCGAGCACCACGCTGCGCTTGCCGCGGTTCACGCCCAGGAAGATCGCGCCCATGCCGGCTTCGGTGCTTGGACCGGTGCGGCGCGTGGAATCGCCTTCGGGCGCCTCGATCTTGATGACGTCGGCACCGTATTCGGCGAGCACCTGGCTGGCGTACGGCCCGAGCACCACGGTGCTCAGGTCGATAACGCGGATTCCGTCGAGGGGTTGCATGGGTCTCGTCTCCTGTCTTTGATCTGCCTCAATCTTAGGAAAGATGATTTAATGCATCCAATACTTTTGGTCTCGCAGTTGATACACATGAGGTATCGATGGAACTCAGGCAAC
>CAZBKC010000790.1:0-1606 GCA_964492345.1 uncultured Steroidobacter sp.
TCCGGTCGTGCAGCAGCGCGGCGCGGCGATCATCAAGGCGCGCGGCCAGTCGTCGGCTGCGTCGGCCGCATCAGCGGCAATCGATCACGTACGCGACTGGGTCAAGGGCACGCCCGACGGCGACTGGGTCAGCATGGGCGTGCCATCCGACGGCAGCTACGGCATTCCTGCCGGCGTCATCTACGGCTACCCGGTGACCTGCAAGAACGGCGACTACCAGATCGTGCAGGGACTCAGCATCAATGACTTCAGCCGCCAGCGCATGGATGCCACGCACAAGGAACTGCTGGAAGAGCGAGATGGAGTGAAGGAGCTGATTTAAGCGGCGGCTGGCAGCTGGCGACTGGCTGCTGGCCAGAGCGAGAACGGCGAGCGTGACGCGGGTCACCTCGCCGTTTTTGTTTTGTAACCTCGAAGCGGCTTGGACGGATTGTCCGACAATCACGAAGACGCACTGCGCTTGCCGCACGCAGAATCGCGAGCTAGTGTCGCGCCTGCAATCCCGCTCTGGCCAGCAGCCAGTTGCCAGCAGCCCATCAGCCAGGCTTCGCAATGCGAAGCCGATCAGAGGTCCCCTTCCGTGAGCAGCGTCATCTGGTTCCTGTGCTTTGTCCTCGGTGCGCTGGTGCTCACCTATCAGCGCGTGTCGCTGCTGACTGCGACTTTTACGTATGCGTCAGGTCTGCTGGTCTACACCTGGTTCGGTGCCGGCAGTTTCGGCTGGTTGATCACGCTGTGGATCGTGCTCGCGCTGCTGGTGCTGCTCAACATCGACGCCTTCCGCATCCGCTTCATCAGCCGGCCCTTCCTGCGCACATATCGACGCATGCTGCCGTCGATGTCGCAGACCGAGAAGGATGCGCTCGAAGCTGGCACCGTCTGGTGGGATGGCGAGCTGTTCACCGGCGGACCGAACTGGGAAAAGCTGATGTCGGCTGCACCGCCGCGCCTGTCTGCCGAAGAACAGGCATTCATCGACGGGCCCTGCGAAGAGCTGTGCCGCATGGTCGACGACTGGGACATCACACATCGACGCGCCGACCTGCCGCCGCACATCTGGGACTATCTCAAGGGCAAGGGCTTCTTCGCGATGATCATTCCGAAGAAGTACGGCGGCCTGGAATTCTCGGCGTACGCCCACTCGTGCGTGCTCGTAAAACTGTCGAGCCGCTCCGGCGTGCTCGCATCGACCGTCGCGGTGCCTAACTCTCTCGGCCCAGCGGAACTGCTGCTTCATTACGGCACCGACGAGCAACGCAGCTACTACCTGCCCCGGCTGGCGCGCGGCGAAGAGGTGCCGTGCTTCGCGCTGACCGGTCCGCGCGCCGGCTCCGATGCCGGCTCGATTCCCGACACGGGCATCGTGTGCAAGGGCATGTACGAAGGTCGCGAGATCCTCGGCGTGCGCCTGTATTTCGACAAGCGCTACATCACGCTCGCGCCGGTCGCGACGGTGATCGGTCTCGCATTCAAGCTGTTCGATCCGGACAAGCTGCTCGGCGACGATCGCACCGACTACGGCATCACCTGTGCGCTGATTCCCCGCAACACGGCGGGCGTGTCGATCGGCCGTCGGCATTTCCCCCTGAACAATCCGTTCCAGAAC
>CAZBKC010000791.1:0-1600 GCA_964492345.1 uncultured Steroidobacter sp.
GTCACACCTCTCGCTATACTTACCATCGTGTCTCAGGAACTGCCCTCGGTTGTGCAGCCAACCCGCGTCGTACCGGTTGATCCGGATCGGGGATCCGGACGACGTCCTGGATGGCTTGAATCGTCACCGGCTGAACGTCCAGTGGCAGGTGGCTGCGCTGTCGTTGAAGGACGGACTGAGCGCTGACGAAGTGCGCCGGGAGTTCGGCATCCACCATCCGATCAGCACGTCGGTGCAGATCGAAACCGGAAGCGGCGAGACACTGGTGCGGCGCCTCACCGAGCGGTTCGGCGGGAGAACGAGTTCATGAGCGTGCTTTGCCAGCCAGCATTCGCCGTGCAGGTATTCGATGCGCGGGTCACAAGCCATGAGCAGTTCGCAAGGCTTGTGGAGGGTATGGGACTGACCCCCGAGCGCAACAAGCTGCGGATGAGCGAGGTTGGAGACCTCTTGCTAGGCGCCGGGTGGGCCGACTCGCTCCTGGCGACGGACCAGCAGGTCGGGGAGGTCGCTTTCTGACGCAGTATGGCATCCAAGCAGCCTGATTGGTCGGTGTTCGATACCTTCCGGTGCCCGCGTGGCGAGGAGCAAACGGCATCATGGCCAGCCGCCGTCGCATGGCAGAAGGCTGTCGACGCCCAGTTCGCTCCAATGCGCGAGCGTGTGGCGGCGCTGCGTGCCTGTTGGGACGAGGAACTGCAAGAGTTCGGCGGTGACCCGCACTCGAGGGACTGGGCTCGGTTCCGGGCACTCCGCCGCCATCGCGAAGAGGACTGGTCCGACTGGCTCGCGCAGCTCATCGAGGATTCGGAGACGGGTTGGTTCGCGTGGCGCGTGCTTGGAGCCAGCGAGGGCCGCACGTCGGCGGCCGACTACGTCGCCGTCGAAGTCCAGCGCGAGGTGAGTCGGGACGGCTTCCGAGCTGACCTGGTGGTTCTCTGGAGCGATGCAACCTACACCCACATCGAGGTGAAGGTCGGCGACGAGGCGCTCGAGAAGACGCGTGAAACGGGACTAAAGATGGAGGAGCTGTTCCGGGGCATCGCAGAACGGCGGTCCGATATCCTTCTGCTGCTTCCAGAGCAGCGGCCAGCCTGGGAAGCACTGCAGAAACGGCAGTCGCTTCCGACAACGTACATTCGCGTGCTGGATTGGGTGGACATCGCCGTGAGCCTCCGCGACGCGCTTCGAACGGCGAGGCGTGAACCGCCGCTGTGGCGCGCGTTCGCGTATGCGCTGTGCGGCGCAGTCGAACAGGATCTCCTCGGCGTCCAGTCCCGCCCCGGTGCAGGGCACTGGGTGAGAGGATTGCCCCCGATGGCGCTGGAGAGGGCAGAGACGTTGTTGAGATTCGAAGGCGAGGCGTGAATGACGAAGGTTCCTGATGTATCAGCCTTTTTCCGAGATGGGCTGCAGCGATATGCGGAAGCGAGCGAGACAGTCCGGTACTTCCAGGAATGCGTCTACGACGCCCTCGCGCGGGCCTTCGAGGCAAAGGTCGCGTGGGCACACTTCGAACCGATCCGAAACGACGGCAGGATCGACATCAAGAAGGCGCCGGGCCGCGTCTACCTTTCCTCGTATGTTGGGGGCTCGATTC
>CAZBKC010000792.1:0-1598 GCA_964492345.1 uncultured Steroidobacter sp.
CCGCAACCCCCGGAGATCAAGAGCACCCCGGTCTGAAATCCCCGTTGGCCATTCCAGGGACTGGCACGAAAGAGGGATCCGAACATGGCGATTGCGATTGCGTTGATCCTGCTGGTTATCGGCACGGTCCTGTTTCACTTCCTGAGTCCGTGGTGGTTCACCCCGATCGCCTCGAACTGGCAGATGATGGACGAAACGGTGAACGTCACCTTCTGGGTGACGGGCATCGTCTTCGTTGCGGTGAATCTCTTCCTCGCCTGGTGCGTCGTTCGCTATCGGCATCGCAAGGGCCAGAAAGCGCACTACGAGCCTGAAAACAAGAAGCTCGAGTGGTGGCTCACGGCCATCACGTCGGTCGGCATCGCTGCCATGCTGGCTCCAGGGCTGGCGGTGTGGGCGAAGTTCGTCACCGTTCCCGAAGACGCCTCCGTGGTCGAAGTGCTGGGGCAGCAATGGACCTGGAGCTATCGCTTCCCCGGCAAGGACGAGAACCTCGGCAAGACCGTCATCCGCTTCGTCAGTAGCGACAACCCGTTCGGCATGGATCCGCAGGATCCTGCGGGTCAGGACGACGTGCTGGTGGCCAGTCCGCAGCTGCACCTGCCGCTCGACAAGCCCGTAAAGATCCTGCTGCGTTCGAAGGACGTGAATCATCAGTTCGCGGTGCCGCAGTTCCGCGTGAAGATGGACATGGTGCCGGGCATGGTCACCTACTTCTGGCTGACGCCCACGCGCACGGGTGAATTCGACGCGCTGTGCGAGCAGCTCTGCGGCATCGCCCACTTCGCCATGCGCGGGCGCGTCGTCGTCGACGAGCAGGCTGCGTTCGACGACTGGCTCGCTGCACAACCGACATACGCGAAGACCCAGGCGGAAATTGACGGCGATCCACAGGTGGGGCAGTCGCTGTTTGCAACCTGCACGAGCTGTCACGGCGCCCAGGCCGAGGGCAACCGCGAATTGAATGCGCCGAAGCTGGCGGGGCAGGGCAAGTGGTACCTGGTGCGTCAGCTCAATGACTTCCGCAAGGGTGTTCGCGGTGCGCACGAGTCGGACATTTACGGCCAGCAGATGGCTCCGTTCGCCAGCATGCTCGCGGACGACAAGGCGGTTCGCGATGTCGTCGCGTACATCGCGTCGCTGCCGGAGACCCGGCCCGCACCCACCGTGCTCGGCAATCCTGAGCGCGGCAAGTCGCTCTACACCACGTGCTCTGCGTGTCACGGCACCGAAGGCCAGGGTATCTGGGCGACGAATGCGCCGCGCCTGTCGAACATGAGCGACTGGTACATGCAGCGCCAGATGCACAACTTCCGTGAAGGCGTCCGCGGCAAGCATCCGCAGGATTTTCACGGCGCGCAGATGGCGTCGATGGCGCGCGTGCTCGCCGATGAACGAGCGATCAACGACGTGCTGGATTACATACACACACTGTAAGAGGCCGACTGGTCTGTTGGCCCACTAGTCTGCTGGTCGGAGAAGACATCTCGTCTCCCTCTGGCCAGCGGACCAGCAGACCAGCAGACCAGTCGGCCCGGAGACTTTCATGGCCTACGTGGCAATCGCCGACCGCGATCACGAACACGAACTGCACGATC
>CAZBKC010000793.1:0-1595 GCA_964492345.1 uncultured Steroidobacter sp.
CAAGCTCTATATCCCGGTGATGGGCACGAACGAAATCTGGCGCATCGGCCTCGAAGGCGGCACGCCGGAAAAGGTCGCCGACAATCTCGGTGTCCCCGACTCGGTGAAATTCGACTCGCAGGGTCAGATCGTCTCGACGCAGGTGCACAGCGGACAGGTGCTGCGCATCGATCCGCGCACCGGCAGCCAGACCGTGCTGGCCAATCTCTCGGCCGGCCTGGACAACGTGACGTTCGTGGGTCAACGCACCTTCGTGTCCAACATCTCCGGATACGTCGTCGAGATCCTCGATGGCGGCAAGACCCGCGACCTCGTGCCCGATGGCTTCAACTGGCCGCTGGGCCTGGCGATGGGAACCGATGGCGTGCTGTACGTTGCGGACGGCCCCTTCTCCTACACGATCAAGCCGGACGGAGAACGCCAGCGGGCTGGCTTCCTGTTCACCCCGGGTTACCCCGGGTACTCGCGCGGCGTAGCGACTGCAGGGTCGGGCGAATTCATCGTCACCACCGCGAACGGGGATGTCGCTCGCTACTGGCCTGCGAAGTCGGAAAGCCAGGTCCTCGCGAGCGGCTTCGATCAGCTCTATGGCGTAGCGATTTCACCCAATGGCGCCGTGGCTTTCGCGGAACAAGGCACCGGTCGCGTGCTGTCCGTGCAGTCGGGCAATGTCGAAACGCTGGCCAGCGGCCTCAGGCAGCCATCGGGAGTGGCGTTCGGTGCCGACGGAACCTGCTACGTCACGGAGTCCGCGGGCGGTCGCGTCGTCAAGGCATCAGGCGGTCGCGCCGACACCGTGCTCGACGGCCTGCAGCAACCGCAGGGCATCCTGGTACGCGACGGCGTTCTCTATGTGGTCGATGCCGGGCTCAAGGAACTGGTCGAGTACACCCTGGCGAGCGGCGCCCGCCGCACTCTCGTCTACGACCTGCCGGTCGGCGCTCCTGCCGGCGTGACGCCGAAGTTCCTGAAAGCCATCGGCAATATGTCCGGGCCCATGGGCCCGTTTGCCGGCATCACTGCCGGTGCCGACGGCGCGCTCTACATTTCGGCAGATGCCGAAGGCAGCGTCCTCGCGGTGCGGCAGGCGTAAACCGGAGACAGCCATGATCAAGCAGGTCGTCTTCCTGAAAAAACGCGCGGACATGTCCATGGAACAGTTCATGGACTACTACGAGAACCAGCATTCGCAACTGGCGAAGCGCATGGGCGCCAAGCCTTCGCTGCCGAACGCGCAGAGGTACGTGCGCCGCTACATCACGCCGGTAAAGAACCCGCTGACCGGCGAAGTAATCCACCCCGGCTATGACTGCATCATGGAGATCTGGTGGAACACGCGTGAGGATTTCGAGGCCGCGATGCAGGGTCTCAGCAATCCCGAGTTCCTGCAGAAGCGGCTGGAAGACGAGCGTGTGCTGTTCGCCTCCAACAACAATCCTGTGTGCATCGTCGAAGAGCACGAATCGCCGGTCGGGCCGGAGAACAGGGTTCCCCGCTGGGTAGCGGCGCAGGGCTGAGAAAACATCTCCGGAATGAATGGCACTGAGTTAAGCCCGCACTTCATCTTCGTCATTCCCGCGTAGGCGGGAATCCAT
>CAZBKC010000794.1:0-1594 GCA_964492345.1 uncultured Steroidobacter sp.
CGTTCGCCGGCGGCGAGGCGGGCGTACTGCCTTGGGTCGGCCCGACCGTTTGCGTCCGCGTAGTGCTGAACGCCATCGACCTCGAGCACGACACGCCCGCCGCCCGGGAGCAACATCAAGAAATCCATTCGGTGCGTTAGCAGGGCCTGAGTTCCGCGCTGCGCCACTGTCTTGGGGTCCCAGTGAAGCCATACCTCCGGGAGCAGTGCCGGCAGGTGCGGTATGGCCTGGCCAAAGGAACGAAAGTAGAACTCGAACAGCTGGCGCTGCGGCGGCGAGGACGTTGGCAGACATTCCAGGAGCCGCTTGTAGAGGCTCTTCTTCGCTCGCGCTGGGTCGGACTCGCCCGTGGTGTCCGCCCACCAATCTTGCAAGTCGCGCCATCGAAGGCCATCGACACCCAGAGCGCGGTCGAAAATCAGCACGTCACTCGCGTTCGAGGCAATCTCGATGTCGTTGTTCACGGCATCGCGAAACCGAATGTCGGGCTTCCCGTTCGACGCGAAGATGAGGTTCTTGGGCCTGCCTCGTGCCGAGCGAAGGGCAACGACACTGAACACTGGGTAGCCGCCGGCTTCGGCTGTTTGACGTAGCTCCACGCCGCAGCCCTGAAGGGCGGGGTTCATTGCGGCGACGATGGCGAGCTGCTCCTCTGCATCCACTTGAACATCTGCTGAAGTCAGACCTTCGACCAAGCGGCAGAACCGGCGGTCCGGAAGGTCGAATGCCTTCAACTGTTCGAAGAGCGCTTCGACGTCGGCGTCCTCTGGGTTTCGCACAAAGTGTCGATGGATATCCTCAAGGACGTCAGCCTGGCGCCCATAGAGGAATGAGGTCGGGCCGTCTTCGATGATGAAGACATCCTGCAGCAGCTGAGCAAAGTTCTGCCAGTGATGAAACAGCTCGAGCCGCTGGAGCGCGCGGGCCAGCTCGCGCCTGCCCCGCTTCGGAATCTCGATGAGCGGCGCGTCCGACCAAAGCAGGTCCTGGACTTGGTTGCGTAGGTGTGGCTCAAGCATGCGCTTGGCCAGCAAGCCCTCCGCGAACCCCGCAATGTCGTCATCCGGAAGGGCGTCGAACGCCGCATGCATGCGGCCGCGCTTGTCCCCACCTTCAGGCGGTGAAGGCAGTCCGAGTTGCGCGCAGAACTCGGGCATCTGGGTGTTGGTGCAGCTGTCCTTCAGCGCACCAACAAACGGTCTCAGCGTCGCACGAAGGGAAGCGATATCCATTGAACACGCCGCCCAGCAACGCTGTGAGACAGCAGCCGCTCAGGCTGCCTTCTTGCCCTTGAGCGGCAGCTGCATCTCCTCCACGTCCAGCGTGAAGTCGAGCGGGACCTGAATCGGCTGCATAGAAGGATTCTTGCTGTTGTAGACGTCCACATCGGTCTTGAGTTGGTAGCAGTCGCCGACGACCTGCTGACGACGCTGGGCGAATGACCGAACGAAGTGGTCCCGCGGTGCCTTGTCATCGTCCAGGTCGGCCCAGAGGGACATCGACTTGTCGCCGTTCTTGAAGCGAACCGCATGCTTGGCTCGATAGCGCTGGCCGTCTCCGTTGGTGCGGTACTCCTCGCGGAAGAACTGCGAGA
>CAZBKC010000795.1:0-1593 GCA_964492345.1 uncultured Steroidobacter sp.
CGCAGCGCCAACGCCCGGGCGATCGCCACCCGTTGCTGCTGGCCACCTGACAGCTGCGCCGGGTAGGCGTCCAGGTGATCGGCCAGGCCCACCCGAGTTAGTGCCTCGATCGCCCGTGACCGCGCCTGCTGACGAGGCACCTTTCGTGACTTGACCTGCGGAAAGTCCACATTCCGCAACGCGGTCATATGAGGAAACAGGTTGAACTGCTGAAACACCATTCCTACATCGCCCCGCGGCGCAGTGACATGGCGAGCGCCGCTGCGACGTCGAGGCCGGCTCGATTCGGACCGTTCCTGCAGGACCACGCCTTCTACGGTGATCGACCCGTGATCGATCGCCTCGAGGCCGGCGACGCACCGAAGCAGCGTGCTCTTGCCACTACCGCTGGCACCGATCAGCACCACCACGCTTCCCTCGGTCACCCGGGTTGTGACGCCCTGCAGTACCGAGCGCTCGCCGTACGACATCCAGACGTCGTGCAGGTCAACCGCGATCATCGGCTGCCCGCGCGCGTGAGCCGCTTCTCATAGCGTCCGATCAGTAACGAGAGGGGGTAGGTGATCAGGAAGTAGATGCACGCGAGCAACGTGTACGACTCGAGAGGGCGGAAGGTGCGGATCGAGAGCTGAGTCGCCTGATACGTCAGTTCGGCGACAGCGATGACCGAGAGCAGCGACGAGTCCTTCACAAGGCTCACGAACATGTTTCCGGTCGCGGGCAGCATCGTCCGCATGGCCTGCGGCAGGATCACCCTCCAGAAGGTCGTAATCCGTGAGAGGCCCAGGACGAACGCCGCGTCCCGCTGGCCCGGTGGAACCGCCTGGATGCCGCCGCGGAAGATCTCTGCCAAGTAGGCGCCGGCGTTCAGTGAGAGCGCGATCACGCCCGCCTGGATCGGCCCAAGGTAGATCCCGAACAGGACCGGGAAGACGTAGAAGATCCAGATGAGCTGCACCAGCGCCGGCGTGTTCCGGAAGAACTCGGTGTACACGTATGCCGATGCCGACAGGATCCGTCGGCCCGAGAGTCGCAGCATGGCCACGACCATGCCCACGATGTTGCCCAGTGCCAGGCACAGGACAGACACCAGCAGCGTGTACCAAAGGCCACTGAGCATGAACTGTCGTGCCTGTGGACTGAATACCTCCGACCAGTCCCAGGCGTAGGTGCCCATTCAGATCACCTCCGGGCACCAGGGCGCGCTCACAGTGGTGAACAGCACTGCGGCCCGTTCGACCGCTCCGACGACCGTCTCCGCCACGAGCCCGGCTCGACGAAGCTCGTGGAAGCTGAACGCGCCGAGGTAGGCGCTGGCGAGGGCGTCAATTCCGACCACGATCTCCGGTGAGTCGTCGACCCGAACCACGGTTGCGCTGCCGTCAGTCACGTCGATGCGCCAGCACCCGTTGTTCGCCGCCAGCAGCGGATCGACGACCTGCACGACCAGCGATCCGGAACCGTTGTAGCGACGATGTGTCAGCGCGGTGAGGTCGAGGATTCGCACCCAGAGTCCGTCACCGACGGTGAAGCGCAGGCGGCCCGGCTGCTCGACACTGAGCAGGAGTGGGTCGTCCGCGGGCAGGAACCCTG
>CAZBKC010000796.1:0-1592 GCA_964492345.1 uncultured Steroidobacter sp.
TGTCTTCATGGTGGCACTATGCCGAGGTTATGGACGGCTCCGCAACGGATCGACTTCTTCTCTTATCGCAACCCAACTCTATATCGACTGCCTAAGTGCGGTGATCTGGGGCGGTCTGTATTTCTTGCTGCCGCCCAAGTGCGGTGTATGGGCGCCGCTGGCTGCTACCGGGTTGACCAGTTTCACTTCATCTCTCCGTGACTTGGGCGTTGTTATGGCTGCAAATGCCCAATTAATCGACCGCATGTGATTGATCAGAGGCTCAAGATAGTGCCGCATCGTCGCGGCCGTCAACCGCAGGTACATCGGAAAACACAGGGAAGGGTTATGTCGACTGCACAATCACAGCAGGCGCCGCCACGACTGCTGGATCAGGTTCGTGAACTGCTGCGTATCCGCCACTACAGCATCCGCACAGAACAGGCTTATCTCCAATGGATCCGCCGGTTCATTCTGTTCCATCACAAGCGTCATCCCCGCGACATGGGTGCACCGGAGGTCACTGCGTTCCTGAGTCATCTGGCGATCAAGCGCAACGTTGCAGCATCAACGCAGAACCAGGCATTGAACGCCATTCTGTTCCTGTATCGCGATGTGCTGAAGATAACCCTGCCCTGGCTCGACGACGTGCAGCGGGCGAAGAAGCCGCAACGACTGCCCGTGGTGCTGACTCGCGATGAAGTCAGAGGCGTGCTCGCGCAGATGCAGGGAACCCCATGGCTCATGGCGGCGCTGATCTATGGCGGCGGGTTGCGACTGCTGGAGTGTCTGCGCCTGCGGATCAAGGATGTCGATTTCCACTATCGTCAGCTGCTCATCCGCGACGCGAAAGGTCAGAAGGATCGTGTAACTTTGCTGCCGCAAACCCTTGTCGATCCTCTGCAGTCGCATCTGGCGCGCGTGCGCACGCTACACGAGGGCGATCTGCGGGAAGGGTACGGGTGCGTCTACCTGCCCTTCGCGCTCGCCGAGAAGTATCCGGCCGCAGAACGCGAATGGGGCTGGCAGTACGTGTTCCCATCCAAACGGCGTTCGATCGATCCGCGCAGCGGTGCCGAACGCCGGCATCACGCACCCGAAGACGCTCTGCAGCGCGCAGTGAAGCAAGCGATCCGCAAGTCGAACATCGTCAAGCTGGCGAGCGTGCACACGCTGCGCCACTCCTTCGCGACGCATCTGCTCGAATCGGGATACGACATCCGCACCGTACAGGAACTGCTGGGACATGCCGACGTGAAGACCACGATGATCTACACCCACGTCCTCAATCGCGGTGGGCGCGGAGTGGTCAGTCCGGTCGACGGACTGACGTGAAGCACGGCTTCACGAACGAAGCGCGCGCGTAGGGTGCAACCGCAGCGCCGGACCGAGGCGTGGTCAGCCCAGTTGATCTGGGCTGATGCGAGATATATCTCGCAAACGCCGAGCGCGCGAGCGATGCAGCGCGAGCGCCGGACCGCGGAGTGGTCAGTCCGGTCGACGGACTGACGTGAAGCACGGCTTCACGAAGAACACCGTGCAACTGGGAGCACCCCCACCCCAACCCTCTGCTGCACACGGATGTGCGAATGCCGCGGGCGCATGGATGCGCA
>CAZBKC010000797.1:0-1591 GCA_964492345.1 uncultured Steroidobacter sp.
CCCTCCCCCGCAAGCGGGGGAGGGCAGGGTGGGGGTTCTGTCACTCTCCCAATGATCGCCCATGAAATTCCAGGCCGCCCTCTTCGATTTCGACGGCACGCTGACGCCGTCGCTGCCATTGTGGATTCGCGCGTATCAGCTCGCCCTGAAGACATTCGGCATCGAGGCTGACGACGAGGAGATCCTCCGGCGTTGCTTCTTTCGCGACTACGTCGATGTGGCCGCCGACTTCGGCGGCTTCAGCGGTCCGCAACTCGGGATACAGGTCGATCTCGGATTGCAGAGCGCCTTTATGCAGGCGGAGTTGTTCCCGCTGGCGCGCGGCGTCGTCAGTCATTGCCGCGACCATGGCCTGCGTACGGCGCTCGTCACCTCATCGCCGCGCAGTCTGGTGATCGGCGTACTGCAGCGCCTGGGCATTCACGAACTGTTCGATTTCGTCACCTGCGGCGGCGACGTCGACAACTACAAGCCGCATCCCGAGCCTGTCCTGCGCGCACTCACCGCGCTTAAGTGCGAACCGGTGCGCGCCATGATGATCGGCGATTCGCATGTTGACGTTCTCGCCGGCAAAGCGGCCGGCGCGCGCACCGCGCTGTATCTGCCCGACGACTATCACCGCTTCCACGACACCGGCCGCCTGCACGCCACGCAGCCGGATCACATTTTCGCCGATCACAGCGAGCTGCCGGCGTTGCTGGATTTGCCGCGGCTGTGAAGCGGGCGGGGAGTTCCGAAGTGGAGCGACCATCGATGATGCAAAACGATTTCGCTGCCGGCATCGAACCACTGCCGGTTTACGGCGACGCCCAGCTGGCCACGATGGACGTTTCGCAACTGATCGAACTCCTCGTGCGCGACGAGGACCGTGTGCCGCGCAATGTCATCGATGAATGCGCTCGCCGTGGCGCAGCCATGAGGGATGCATTGACGCCGGTCGTCGGCGCAGGTGCGATCTGGGGCGAGTACGATTCCCCCGGTCACTGGTGGCTGCGCCTGCACGCAATCTTCATTCTGGGATTGATGGAAGAGGCCGCCGCTGGCGAACTGCTGACGCAGGCCATGCACGGCATATTCGCCGAGGAAGAGTACGACTTGCAGGACTGGCTGGCCGGTTACTGGCCAGCGCTGTTTCGCAACAAGCCCGAAACCGTCCTGCCGGCGATCGAGGCGCTGAGTCGCGACGATTGTTTGGACGCCTACATCCGCGTCCAGGCGCTGGAAGTGATTCTCGAAGCGGCATCGTGCCGCGGACGCGAAGCGCTCGATGCGCGCCTTGCCGAAACGGCCCGCTGGCTCAGCGACCCGTCGCAGGATGCCCATCTTCGAATGATGATGGGCTCCGTGCTGCTCGACTTCCCGCGCGATGGCTATCGGGCGTTACTGCAGTCGATGGCCGACGAGCAGTCAGGGCGCGTCCGCTATTTCGGGACCGAAGAAATCGACAAGGCGTATTCGGCCGGTGTCGACACGCCACAATGGAACCGCTTTACCGATCCGTGGGAGTTCTACGCGCCGGAGAAAATCCGCGCCCGCCAGGAACGGTGGGCTGAGGAAGACGCTGCTTTTCACGATGACCGTTTCGACATCG
>CAZBKC010000798.1:0-1591 GCA_964492345.1 uncultured Steroidobacter sp.
GAGGCGAATGAAATCACGCAGCCGGTCTGCGAGGCCGAGTGACACAGCGGCATGCTCTTGAACGATCCGCCCACGTCCTTGCCGACCGGCACCGCGACGTTCCAGCCCAGCAGCAGTGCCGACACGATCTGCGACTGCACCGGCCTGTCTTCGATCTCGCGCGCGATCAGCTGGGTGAGGACACTCGAACCCTGCGAGTGACCGATCAGCACGACGCCGCGACCCTTGTTGTCGTTCTTGAGGTAGTAATTCCAGGCGTCGACGACATCGTTGTAACCGAGGTTGCGGTCCATCGGCATCACCTTGCCCGCGATCATTGCCTGCAGTGCCGTCAGCGTGATCTGCCGGTACAGCGGCGCGTACAGCCGGCACTCGGAACCGAAGCGTGCGAACTGGGAGCGGATCACGGCCTGTTCTTCGGGCCCGGCGATCATGTCGCTGTTGCCGGTGATGTCGCGCGACACCGTCGGATAGACATAGAAGCAATCGATCGGCGCCTGTGGGTTCGGGGTGAAGGATTCCTTCGTCAGCGTGCCGTCGGCGGCGACGATGGTGGCCGTCAGGTCGACCGTGCAGGCGTCCTCGCGATCCGGGCGGCACAGCCAGGCATCGCCGTCGGCGTAGTCGTTGGCTGCCGGTGTCGACTGCGCCGGCTTCGTCTCGGGAGCCTGCGCGAACGAACTCGATGCGAGCAGGGAGTACGCAGCGGCGATGGCGATCAGGTGGAATCGGGACATGCGGAATGCTCTGGCTTACTGCGATACGGGCGGGGAGAGTGATCGGCAGTGTGCCAGAAGCATTGCTGTGGGACCGCGACGTAAAAGTCATGTCGCGTAAGGAATTGTGAAGGTTCTCAAGGCAGGAGGCGGGATTTCACACGGAGAGCACAGAGAGCACAGAGAGCACAGAGGTCGCAGAGAAAACCCGACGCGCCATTTCCGATACTCCGGAATTCCTTGCCGGGGTCTCTGTGATCTCTGTGTGAACTCTTCTTCCTTCCCGTGCGCCTCAGCGGGCGCCCTGAATATCGAGGCGGATCCGTGCGAGAAACTTGTGCGAGGTCATGTACAGCGTGCGGCCGTCATCGCCGAACGTGCAGTTGGCGACGGCGCTGCCGGTGCGGATCCGGCCCAGGCGTCTGCCGGTGCTGTCCATGACGAGGACGCCGCCCGGCGCGGTGGCGAACACGGTGCCGTCCGGCGTGACGCGCATGCCATCGGGCAGGCCCGGCGAGTCGGCGCCCATCAGGTCGCTCGCATCGGCGAAGACGCGCCTGTCGAGCACTTCGCCGCGCTCGTTCAACGAGAACGCCATCCAGATCGGGCGCTCTCGATCCGAGTTCGCGACATAGAGCGTGCGTTCGTCGGGCGACAGGGCGAGTCCGTTCGGGAACGTCATGTCGCGATCCAGCAGGTGCACGGTGCCGTCCGTGTCGATGCGATACACGCCGTTGAACGGCAGCTCCTTGTGCTTCGAATCGTTGAGTCCGGCGAGGCCGTAGGGCGGATCGGTGAAGAAGATGACGCCGTCGCTGCGACGCGTGACATCGTTCGGGCTGTTGAAGCGCTTGCCTTCGAAGTGCGTCGCCAGC
>CAZBKC010000799.1:0-1589 GCA_964492345.1 uncultured Steroidobacter sp.
GGTCGTTGGCCGGTTCCAGCACATAGATATCGCCGGAACAAACCCCTTCGAAATCCGTCACTGCCACCTTGCGCTGATAGGCCCGGCGCTTGCCGAACAGGACCTGACCGGGTTTGAACAGTGTGGTGAAGGTCGTGCCATCGGCCACGTCGCCCCAGCGCCGGATGCGCAGGTCGCCGGGTTCGATATGCTCCAGCCCAACCACACGTTCGATCCCGGCCGCCTCGGGATCGGCTACGCGCGCTTTTGACAGGCGCACCACGTCGCCAAAGGCCACGCGCGTCCACCCTGCCTTGGAAATCGGCCGCTCAAGCATCGGCATCCTCCGCAGGCGTCAGGCCATCGAGCATGTCCACCAGCGCGTCCATGCCCGTCCAGAAGTCGCGCCCATCCTCGTCAAATGCCGCCCATGTCGCCGCCAGCGTGGCTCCGCCCGCAACCGCCGCCTTTGGCCGCTTCACATAGCGGGCAATCGACAGGTTGCCGTCGGCCGCCAGCACATCGGCCACGCTGACCACCGCGGCAAAGCCGGGATCGCCCTCAAAGGCGTGATAGGCCGACAGGATGCGCGCCTGATGTTCGGGGCGAAGGAAGCTTTGCGCCCGTTCGCGCGCAATCTCGGCCACCGCGTCGATGAACAGAATGCGCCCCTTGCGCGCCTCGGGCTTCTGCGACCGGCAGATCACCACGCAGGCCTCCATCGGCGAGTTGTAGAACAGGCCCGGCCCCAGCCCCAGCACGCATTCGACCCGGTCGGATTCGACCAGCCTGCGCCGCATCTCGGCCTCTTCGTTGCGGAACAGCACGCCATGCGGGAACAGGATCGCGCAGCGGCCGGTCTTCGGGTCCATCGACGACAGGATGTGCTGGAAGAAGGCGTAATCCGCCCGCCCCTGCGGCGGGGTGCCAAGGAAGTTGCGCCCCCAGGCATCCTGCTCCCACGCGCCGCGGTTCCATTTCTTGATGGAATAGGGCGGGTTGGCCAGGACCACGTCAAAGGTCCGCAGCCGGTCGCCCTGCACGAAGGCGGGCGTGGCCAGCGTGTTGCCGCTGGCGATGTGGAAATCGTCCACGCCATGGATGACCAGGTTCATCCGCGCGATGGCGGCGGTGATGGTGATCAGCTCCTGCCCGTAAAGGCCGGTGGTGCGGATGTCGCCCCCGCGTCGCTTCACCTCGGCCAGGCAGGAAATCAGCATGCCGCCGGTGCCGCAGGTCGGGTCATAGATGCTCTCGCCCGGCTGGGGCTCCAGCATCTGCGCCATCAGATGGACGAGGGTGCGGTTGGTGTAGAACTCCTGCGCGGTATGGCCGCTGTCATCGGCGAATTTCTTGATCAGGTATTCGTAGCCGTTGCCAAGCTCGTCCTCGGGCACGGCGGCGAGCGTGAGGTCGTGCTTGGAGAAATGCTCGATCAGGTTCTTCAGCGTGCTGTCGGGCGTCTGTGCCTTGTCGGTCCAGTTGGCGTTGCCGAAGACGCCCTGAAGGCGCTCCGGGTTCGCAGCCTCGATGGCGAGGAAGGCCGACAGCAGCGCCCGCCCGACATCGCGTGGTGCAGCGCGTACGTCGTTCCAATGCGCGCCTTCAGG
>CAZBKC010000800.1:0-1583 GCA_964492345.1 uncultured Steroidobacter sp.
CTTCAGCGTCTTGGCGCGAAGGTGGGGACGGGACAGCTGTTCGAAGGTGTAGGCCAGTCCGACGCCCTCCAGCGCCGCCTCGACCGAGAACAACGAGTCGCTGATCGTCAGACTGCCGCCGATCTCGTACTCGACGATGCGCTCGTCGACCGTCAGCTCCCACTTGTGGATGGCGCCACTGCCCGAGAAGCGGAAACGCACACAGTTGTGGTGGACAAGGTCGGACGGATGCTTCGGCACCGGGTGCCGTTTGAAGTAATCGGGTGAGCCGACGATGGCCACCGACACCGGGCCACCCAACGGCACGGCGATCATGTCCTTCTGCACGCTCTCACCCAGGCGGACGCCGGCGTCGAAACCCTTCTCGACGATGTCGACATAGCCCTCGTCGTTGGTGATCTCGATCTGCACGTCCGGGTGTGACTGCACAAACCCGGCCAGCAGCGGCTGCAGCACCATGGCCACCGAGATGCGCGCCGCATTGATGCGCAGCACACCGGACGGCCGGCCCTGCAGCGCATGCAACTGTTCACCGGCTTCGAGTACATCGCCCAGCGCCGGACCGACGCGCGACAGGTAGGCCTCGCCCGCCTCGGTGAGGCTGACGCTGCGCGTGGTGCGATTCAGCAACCGCACGCCGAGCCGGGTCTCCAGAGTGCGGATCGCCTGGCTGAGCGCCGAGGGAGAGACTTCAAGTGCCGCCGCGGCGGCAGTGAAGCCGCGGTGTTCCGCGACCTTCCAGAAGGCGAGCAGGCCGTCGAGTTGGTTCAGTCTCACACTCTGAAGAATACCTTCATACGGTGTTCAGTGTTGTGGCCTTTTTCTTTCTAGTGTGCGTGTCTACAGTCCCGCCATCGACAGGGCATTGAGGAGCATGCGATGAAGGACAGACAAGTTTGGCTCATCACCGGCGCAGGACGCGGCTTGGGAGCCGACATCGCCAAGGCTGCGCTGGCTGCCGGTCATGCCGTCGTCGCCACCGGCCGCGACCCCGCGAAAGTCATTGCAGCGCTCGGCAACCACGACAACCTGCTGGCCGTGACGCTCGACGTGACCCGCGCCGAAGATGCTCAGGCGGCGGTCGAGACCGCTGTCGGCAGGTTCGGCCGCATCGACGTCCTGGTCAACAACGCAGGCAACTTCTACGCCGGCTTCTTCGAGGAACTGAAGCCCGAGCAAGTCCGCAGCCAGATCGAGACCCTGCTGTTCGGGCCGATGAACGTCACCCGCGCCGTGTTGCCGACGATGCGCAAGCAACGCTCGGGCCTGCTGCTCACGATCTCCTCGACCGCCGGAATCACCGGCGGCATGTTCTGCACCGCCTACGCCGCGGCGAAGTTCGGCCTGGAGGGCTGGATGGAATCGCTCACCCCGGAAATCGAACCCTTTGGCATCCGCTCGATGCTGGTCGAGCCCGGCTTCTTCCGCACCGAACTTCTGAGCCCCGACTCGACCACGTACGCCAGGCCCTCCATCGACGACTACGCCGAGCGCAACCGCGCCACCGTGGCCGCCTGGAACAGCATGGACGGCAAGCAGGGCGGCGACCCCGTCAAGCTGGCCGCTGCCCTGGTCGAGCTTGC
>CAZBKC010000801.1:0-1573 GCA_964492345.1 uncultured Steroidobacter sp.
GCGGCGTTCATGGTGCGACACCTTTCGCGGAGCGACGGCCAAAGACGAAGAAATAGGTCAACCAGAACACCAGCATGAAGCCGCCGACGGCAAAGCGGCCAGCCGTGGTATCGATCAACTGCCGGGCAAAGGCCTCCAGCATCGCCGCTGCCACCAGCATCAGAACGACGCCCGCCATGACGGTCGAAGCGCGCTGCCCAGCCTCCGCCGCCGCCGCCATGACGCTGCGCCTGCCCGGGAAGGCCATGGAGCGACCGATATGCAAGCCCGCGCCGCCCGCCAGCAATATGGCGAAAATCTCTGTCGTGCCATGCACGGCCAGCCATCCGGCAAAGTCCAGCGTCAGACCCTGCCCATGATAGAGCCACAACATCGCGCCCATGACGCCCATGTTGTGCACCAGCAGCAGCAGCGTCGGCACACCGAAGGCAAAACCCAGCGCGAAGGCGAGGATCGAAACCTGCGCATTGTTGCTGAACAGGAAAGCGGCGAATACGGACAGCGCATCCTGCTTCGTGTTGCCGAACAAGGTGCCGTGCAGCACCTCGCGGCTGGCGCCCGGCACGCGCGCATCGGCAAAGGCGGGGGGGACGAGCGCGTGATACCATTCGACGTCGCTAGCCACGAGCAGCCAGCCGACGATGACTCCCGCGACCATGACCACCAGCGCGATCAGCAGGTCCAGCCAGATTGCGCGCACGGCACGGCTCCAGTCCCCGCCCAGGAAGCGGCGGAACCACTGCCCCAGCGAGACACGTGGGCCATAGACGAGGAACCACGCCCGCTGCACCAGCGCCTCAAGATAGGCGAGCGTCGCGGCGTCAAGCGACGTCTCGCGCGCGACCGAAAGGCTGGAGGCGACGGTGCGATAGAGCACCGGCAGGGCCAGCACATCCTCGTCGGACAGCTTGCGCAGGCGGCCTGCCTCCATTCGCGAAACGATGGTTTCCAGCTTCTGCCAGTCCCCCTCACGCTCCAGCCGGAAACGGTCGGAGCGCAGTGCGGCGGCTTCGATGGCCTGTTGCCCGTTGCTCATCCGATCGCTCCCGTCCGCTTGATCGAAAGATAGGCGTCGATCAGCCGCGTGCCGATCTGGTCATACCGCGCTTCGATCACGTCGACGCCGATCTGCTGTAACCGCCGCACCACCAGCGCGCGCTGGCGAAGGAGCGAATCCGCCGTCACCGCCATGGCGAGCGACTGCATGTCATCGGGCTCTGCTCCGGCGATGCCCTCCAGTTCCTCATCGGCAATGGTGACGAACAGGACAAGATGGCGCGACACGAGCCTGCCGATGCTCTCCACCATCAGTTCGGCACTGGTCGGGTCGGTGAAATCGCTGAAGACGATGACAAGCGACCGGCGCTGCAGCCTGCCCGCGAGCGTCGCCAGCGCCAGCGTGAAGTTCGGTTCCTGCGCATGATAGTCCAGCCCGGCGGCGGCGCTCTGCAGACGGCGGAAATCGCGGGTGCCAGCGATGAAAGGAGTCATCACCTCGGGCCGGGCGGCAAAGCCGAACAGCGCCACCTTGTCCCCACCCTTCAGCGCGACATAGGCCGTCGCCAGCGCGGCA
>CAZBKC010000802.1:0-1571 GCA_964492345.1 uncultured Steroidobacter sp.
AGCCGAACCGAAGACGATGAGCCTGTTCGAGCGCTACCTGACCGTCTGGGTCGGCTTCAGCAGGCACCGAGGGCGTGTCTGTCTCCGTGGCGCTCATGCCGCGCCTCCTTCCACGTCCAACGAGGCGAGCAGTTCCTTCACCTTTCGCTCGATCAGATCGCGGACTTCGCGGTATTGCTCCGGCGGCATCTCCTTCGGATCGGGAATCTGCCATTCCTCCCGCCGTTTGGCCCTGACCAGTGGGCACTCATCCCCGCAGCCCATCGTCACCGCGACTTCGACATCTCGGCTATTGAACTGGTCCAGCGACTTCGACGCATGAATCGTCAGGTCGTATCCGATTTCCCGCATGAACTCGACCGCACGCGGGTTGACCCGGCCCGATGGTCTCGACCCGGCGCTGTGCGCCTCGACATTCCCGTTGCCGTGGATGCGGGCGAACGCCTCAGCCATCTGGCTGCGGTTCGAGTTCTCAACGCAAACGAAGAGGATCAGTTTGGGGCATCCCATGCGGCGTTCCTGGCGCGGTTCAAAGGATGCGTTCAACAGCAACCGGGAGTTGTGCAACAGCCCGATTCGGCTGGCGCCACTCCGCAACGGTCTGCGGCCAGGCAGGCGGTATGCTTGTTCCCCAGACGCAAGAGGAGGCCGGACGGCGTGATCTCGGTCGCGGCGAGCGGATACTGCGACACCACGCCAGACTCGTACTCAACTTCCACGGGCATGTCGGTCGTCTTGAGCAACGGGGCCGCGAGCTGCAAGATGCGGACCAGCTTCGAGCTATCAAGCCGGTGTTCCGTGTCGTCGGCTACCCATACTTGCAGCATGCAAGCCGTAGCGGATCGAACCGTACCGCCGCAGTCGATGAAGTCCTTGTGGACTCGCCCGACTTCCGTGACGTGGAAATGGGCCGGGAGGAATGCTCCGTCCGGCAACATCAAGCGGATCGCCGCCGAGGGACTATCGGTAAGGACGGTGAGGAATTCATCGAGCGTCACGATCTTCTCCTTCTACATTGCAGCATCGGGCGGCGCGGTCGGTCAGCGGAGAGCGGTCGCCCGCCGCTTCCGTCAGGCACCAACCCTGTTCGATCAACCCGGATACGCAGATGTCCACGACACGGTACAAGACGTTGTTCCCATCCCGGCGGGACGACAGGATGCCGAGATCGGAGAGCCGTTGGAGTTGATTCGACACGGCTTGCGGCTTCATCCCAACGGAGGCAGCGAGGTCGGTAACGCACATCTCGTCCGCACGGATGAGGGCGTGCAGGAGCCGCAGGCGAGTGTCGTTTGCCAGCACTTTGAACACGGCGGCAAGTCCGCCCGCCTGGATCGGTGTCATCAGCTTGCGCGCCTTCAAAGGCGATGTCGGGGGGCGATTGGATTTGGTTTTTGGCATGGCCATCCTTTGGTTACATTAATACACTGTATCGTGTATTTGTGGCGCAGTCAATCGCAGAAGGGCCTTGGCAGCGGAGTTGGGTAGGCAATCTTAAACCGCCCCGCAAGCCCCTCAATCGGGATAGGGGGGAGCCTTTCGGCTCCGCCCCTCCCACACCACCGTACGTA
>CAZBKC010000803.1:0-1567 GCA_964492345.1 uncultured Steroidobacter sp.
GATCTGCGGACTGACTTCCCGGGAGGCCATCGAAGCAGCGATCGACGCAGGCGCGGATGCCGTCGGTTTCGTCTTCGCACCGTCGAAACGCCAGGTCACCGCGCAGCGCGCTGCCGAACTGGTCGCTGCGATGTCGATTCCCGTGCCGCGGGTGGCCGTCATGCAGCATCCGTCGCAGTCGCTGCTCGATGAAGTGTGGCGGATCTTCCGGCCTGAGGTGCTGCAGACAGACGCGGAAGATCTGCACACGCTGAAGGTTCCGGAAGCCCTTGCGGTGTTGCCGGTCTATCGCGCGGGCCGCACGCCGGCCGCGCCGCTGCCTGAAAAATTGCTGTTCGAAGGACCGGTGAGCGGCACGGGCATCACCGCCGACTGGGACGCCGCGACGGCACTGGCGACGAAGACGCAGCTGGTGCTGGCGGGTGGCCTGAACGCCGCGAACGTAGCGGCAGCGGTACGCAGCGTGCGGCCCTTCGGGGTCGATGTGAGCAGCGGCGTCGAAAGCGCGCCCGGCATCAAGGACGCGCAGAAGATCCTCGAATTTGTGCGTGCGGCGCGAGCCGCACACAGCGGAGCAGATCAATGAAAGCGGATGTGAAATCGATCGACAAACAGGCGGTACTCGCCGCGGTGATGAACGATGCCTACCCGGATCGTGCCGGCCGGTTCGGCCCCTTCGGCGGCCGCTTCGTTCCGGAGACGCTGGTACCGGCGCTAAACCGGCTGCAGGCCGGTGTCGATCGTTACCTGCGCGATGCCGACTTCCTGGCGGAGTTTCACGCCGAGCTGCAGAGCTGGGTGGGTCGGCCGACGCCGCTCACGCATGCGCGTGGCCTGTCGAAGCGATGGGGCGCGGATGTCTGGCTGAAGCGCGAGGATCTTGCGCACACCGGCGCGCACAAGATCAACAACTCCATCGGCCAGGTGCTGCTGGCGAAGAAGCTCGGTGCGAAACGCGTGATTGCAGAGACCGGCGCCGGTCAGCACGGTGTCGCCTCGGCTGCGGCGTGCGCACGACTCGGTATGCCCTGCACCGTGTACATGGGCTCGATCGACATGGAGCGACAGGCGCCGAACGTCGGCCGCATGAAGCTGCTCGGTGCCACCGTCATGCCGGTCACGAGCGGCGACAAGACATTGCGCGCCGCGGTCGACGAAGCGCTGCGCGATTGGGTCTCGGATCCGAACGGCACGTATTACTGCCTCGGCTCGGCCATCGGCCCGCATCCCTATCCCTACATCGTGCGCGAGCTGCAGTCGGTGATCGGTCGCGAGGCACGCGAGCAGATGTTGTCGCTGACGGGCAAGTTGCCGGACATCGCCGTGGCGTGTGTCGGCGGCGGCTCGAATGCCATCGGCCTGTTCCATCCGTTCGTGAAGGATCGCGAGGTGGCGCTGCTCGGTCTCGAAGCCGGCGGACTCGGCAGCGGGCTCGGCCAGAATGCCGCATCCATCGCGTACGGAACGCCGGGCGTGCTGCAGGGAACGTACTCGCTGCTGCTGCAGGACGAGAACGGACAGATCCAGGAAACCCATTCGGTCTCTGCGGGCCTCGATTACCCGGGCG
>CAZBKC010000804.1:0-1567 GCA_964492345.1 uncultured Steroidobacter sp.
TGAGATAGCCGTAGATGTAGATCCTCAGCAGCACCGCCGGGTGGTACGACGGACGCCCGATCGATGCTGGTGTCGCGCCGTCAAAACCCAACGAAGCCAGATCGAGTTCATCGACAAAGGCGTCGACCACCCTGACCGTGTTGTCGTCAGCCACAAACTCATCCAGCGACTGCGGCAGCAGGGTGATCTGGTGCCGCTCCTGCCCTTCGATGAACCTCGACATACCGACTCCTGCGCTCGATATGTCCTCGGACTCTACGCAACGCGAGCGCGCAATGGAATCGGGTTTTCACACAGCCTCGGTCGGGCCTTGACAGCCGATTCGGCAAACTCGCTGCCTGAAACCTGACCTCCGAACTGACGATGCCCGCCTGCTGACGTTTTCAGCCATCAATCGCGGCCAACAGCTGACACCCAGCGATCCGCTCGAAAGGCGCCACTCAACGTCGCCGACTCACTTGCTCGCGCACCCCGCGCAGAAACCTCCATGCTGACGCGCTGTTGCCCTGGCTGCCGCCGCAACCCGACGACGCTCACGGCCTGCTGGCAAACACCTCACGCGCCACGCCGGCGGCGCCGATGGCGTTGGGCCAGCCAGCGTAGAAGGCAAGGTGGGTCAGCGCTTCGGAGATCTCATCCTTTGACATGCCGTTATTCAGCGCGCGCGCCAGGTGCGACCGCAACTGCTCGGGCCGATTCATTGCTATCAAGGCGCTGACGGTCACGAGACTGCGGTCACGCGGCGACAGGCCGGGACGGGCCCACACGTCCCCGAACAGCACGTCGTCAGTGAGTTGCGCGAGCTTGGGTGCCACGTCGCCCAGCAGTGCTTGCGCCCGGGTGGGCTGTGCCTCGGTCTGCGTGCCCGCAGGCTTTGCATCGCCGACCTGCGCGTCGGTGACCAGTTCTTGCCAGTCGGCGGTCTTGCCGTCCAGCGCCTCGGTGATCGCGATGTGGGTCGTCGCGCTGCCGCGAGCGGCGCCGTGCCAGTGCTTGACGCCCGGTGCGATGCGCACCACGTCACCGGTGCGGATCTCCTCGACAGGGCCGCCCCAGCGCTGCACGCGGCCGACGCCGGCCGTCACGATCAACGTCTGCCCCAGCGGATGGCTGTGCCAGGCGGTGCGGGAACCGGGCGCAAAGCTAACCGACCCGGCCGAGGCGCGCTGTGCCCCCGACGGCGTGTGCAGCATCTCGACCTTCACCGCGCCGGTGAAGTTCTGCGCCGGTGCGGTGGCCACGGTGCGCGTGCCGGCGCGCGAGACCTGCACTGCTTCGTCGGCCGCGAGCGCGGGCGACAGTAGCGCCATCGAAAGGGTTACGGCAACCAGTGTCTTCATCTGGACTCTCCTTTGTGATCTTGGCGAAGTTGCGTGTGCTCAGCGGCCATCACCGCGCAGGCTGAGGCGCCCCTCGGCTTGCCGCGCGCTGCCAGAAGCGCACGGCCTCGTCGATCCAGCCGTGCGCCGCCGTCCCAGTGCCGGGGCCGAAGCCGTGGCCGAGCCCGGGGACCTTGCGGTACGCCACCATGACGCCAGCGCGTTCGAGGGCCGCAAGCCTGCGCTCC
>CAZBKC010000805.1:0-794 GCA_964492345.1 uncultured Steroidobacter sp.
GGGAACTGCGCCGGACAACGTGCGCAGTTCCCGCAGCCGCCGCTCTTTGCATGCGCGCCGGCTTCCACAACCACGTATCCAGGCCCCAGATGATGCCGGTGACAAAGGTTGCGACGGTCAGAATGAACGAGAAGTCAAAGATCATGTGCTGCTCACTTTTCCTTGCCGATCTTCAGCACCGCGAGGAAGGCTTCCTGCGGAATCTCCACCGAGCCGAGCTGTTTCATGCGCTTCTTGCCTTCTTTCTGTTTCTCAAGAAGCTTGCGTTTGCGCGACGCATCGCCGCCGTAGCACTTGGCCAGCACGTTCTTGCGCAATGCCTTGACCGTGGCGCGGGCCACGACGTTGCTGCCGATGGCCGCCTGCACGGCGACTTCGAACATCTGCCGCGGGATCAGCTCCTGCATCTTGTCGACCAGTTCGCGGCCGCGCGAATAGGCGTTGTCGCGGTGAACGATGATCGACAACGCGTCGACGCGATCGCCGTTGATCAGGACATCCAGGCGCACCAGCGGCGCCGTTTCGAAGCGATTGAACTCGTAATCGAATGAAGCATAGCCGCGGCTCACCGATTTCAGCCGGTCGAAGAAATCGAGCACGACCTCAGCGAGCGGCATTTCATACTGCATCGACACCTGGTTGCCGACGTACAGCATCTTGGTCTGCTTGCCACGCTTGTCGTTGCACAGCTTCATGACCGCGCCGACATAGTCCGGAGGCAGCAGCAGGTTCGCCGTGATGATGGGTTCGCGCAGATCCCCGATCTCGTTGCTCGGCGGCAGTTTCGCCGGATT
>CAZBKC010000805.1:804-1565 GCA_964492345.1 uncultured Steroidobacter sp.
AGCGGAAGCCGAAGCCGAGCGCCGTCGACACTTCGGGCTCGCAGTGCAGCGCCGAGTCGTTCAATTTCAGTTTCGCCAGCGCGTCACGGAACGATTCATAGTCCTCGGTATTGACCGGAAAGAGACCGGCAAACACGCGCGGTTGAACCTGTTTGAAGCCGGCGAGCGGGGCGTCGCAGGGGCGCGAATCGAGCGTGATGGTGTCGCCGACCGGCGCGCCGTTGATCTCCTTGATGCCGGCGATCACGAAGCCGACTTCGCCGGTGTAGAGCGCTTCTGCACCGAGCGACTTCGGCGTGAAGCGACCGAGCTTGTCGACGGTATGGGCGCGCCCGGTCGACCAGACGCGAATCTTGGCACCGGTGCGCAGCGAGCCGTTCATGACCCGCACCAGCGAGACGACGCCGACGTAGTTGTCGAACCAGGAATCGATGATCAACGCCTGCAGCGGCCCGTCGGGATCGCCCTTCGGCGCAGGCACGCGCCTCACCAGTTCCTCGAGCAGATCCTGCACGCCCTCGCCTGTCTTGGCGCTGACGCGCAGCGCGTCGCTCGCCTCGATGCCGATGATCTCCTCGATCTCCTTGATCACGCGATCGGGCTCGGCGGACGGCAGGTCGATCTTGTTCAGCACCGGGACGACTTCGAGTCCCTGTTCCAGCGCGGTGTAGCAATTGGCAACGCTCTGCGCCTCGACACCCTGCGCGGCATCGACGACGAGCAGCGCACCTTCGCAGGCTGCCAGGGAACGCGAGACTTCG
>CAZBKC010000806.1:0-1565 GCA_964492345.1 uncultured Steroidobacter sp.
CAGAATCTCCCCTACCGACCCGTCGAGCTCCTGCACCACGTCGCCGTAGAGCCCGCGACGGCTGGATCCCCGAAACGCCTCGCTCGCGAAGATCGGCACGTGCGGCATGATATGCGGCACATAAAGAAAAAACGGCCGCTCCCGATTGGCCTCGATGAACGCCACCGCGCCGTCCGTGAGCCGCCGCGTGAACTGGCTCTGATCGGGATCCCGCTCGATGATCTGCTCGTTCTCGTAGAATGGCAGCGCCGGCAGCCCCGCAGTGACAGGGTGCAGCGGTCCGTTGTCGTTCGAGTAGGGAATGCCGAGCCACCGGTCGAAGCCGCGCCGCGTGGGCAGGAACGGCGGACGGTCGCCGAGATGCCACTTGCCGAAGATGCCCGTGGCGTAGCCGCGACGGTGCAAAAGCTCGCTCAGGAGCGTCTCGCGCGGATGCAGACCGGTCTGGCTGAGATGGTTCAGCGCCCCGCTCATGCCCACCCGGTTGGAATAGCAGCCGGTGAACAACGCCGCCCGCGATGCCGTACAGACAGCCTGCGCCACATAGAAGCTCGTGAAGCGGGTGCCGTCCGCCGCCAGTTGGTCGAGGTGCGGTGTGCGAATGTCCGTCGCGCCGAAGCAGCTGAGATCGCCGTAGCCGAGGTCGTCCGCGAGAATCAGCACGATATTGGGCGGCCGCGTGGTGTCGGCGATCGACGCAACGACAGTGAGAAGAAAGGCGATCGCCAGGCGCCGCAGCCTATGCCGGAACGTCACAAGCCTTGCCGCTTGATCGCCGACCAGATTTCTAGTGCGTCCTATGATGCTGATGCCAGTAGCGGGGAGTCGGAAGGTCATGGAAGAAGGGGGGGGCTTCAAGCCTCAAGCACCGGACTGACGGCGCGCAACAACGTCCAGCAGATCAGAACGAGGCCGGCAAGCATCAAGACTTGCCCAGGACCGCCTCGATCTTTTCAAGTTCCCGAGCATCCAGCGCCGGCTGGCTGAGTGCGCGGTGAATGTCTTCGATCTGTGCGACCTTGCTCGCGCCGATGAGCACGCTGCTGACCTCGGGCCGGCGCAGCAGCCAGAGCGTGGCCAGTTGCGCAAGCGTGACGCCACGCGCGAGGGCGACTTCGTTGAGCGCCCGGACCTTGGCCAGCACCTCGGGGGTGACGCGATCCGCCTTGAGAAAGCCGGTGGGTCTTCCCGCGCGGGAATCCGCCGGGATGCCTCCGAGGTAGCGGTTGGTCAAAAGACCCTGGGCCAGCGGCGAAAAAGGGATGCAGCCGACACCGTTCTCCGCCAGCGCCGGCAGCAGCTCCGGCTCCACCCAGCGGTTGAACATATTGTAGACCGGCTGGTGAATCAGCAGCGGCACGCCGAGGGATTTGAGGATGGCGACCGCCTGACGCGTCTGCTCCGCCTTGTAGTTCGAGATGCCCGCATACAACGCGCGGCCGGAACGCACGGCATCGGCCACCGCCCCGAGCGATTCTTCGAGGGGCGTATCGGGATCGGGCCGGTGGTGATAAAAAATGTCCACGTACGGCAGACCCAGCCGCTTGAGACTTTGGTCGAGCGAA
>CAZBKC010000807.1:0-1552 GCA_964492345.1 uncultured Steroidobacter sp.
TCAGACGCGCGATTGTGTCGATCGGCCCGCCCGCGGCGACAGTCACAAGCAGGCGGACGGGTTTGTTGGGATAATCCTGGGCGCCTGCGGGAGCGGCCAGCATCCACATGATTGTCGCACAGAAACCGAGTGCAATCTTAAGGTGCTTTTTGATCACGTCACTCCTCCTGTGAGTTGTCCCTGCCGCCGCTTCTTACGGTGTTTGACTTCCGGGATTCGGCCGATGTCCCATGAGCCGTCTGCGTCATCTCCTGCCCGTTGCCGCCATCGCCATGCCGGCAGGCGGCAGACCCATAGCTGCCGGCAAGCACCGCCCGTGGTTGAGCGGAAGTTCGGTTGCCGGGTCCGGCGGCCCTCACTCCAGCCTTATCTTCGCCTCTTCGATCACCTTTCGCCACTTCTCCGACTCCGAGCGGATGTAGCTGATGAAGTCCTGAGGCGAACCAAACATCGGTTGCAGCATGTTTGGCTCCAGGAGCTTTGCCTGGAAGGCAGGGTCCCGCAGAACTTCTTGAATGTCCGCGTTGATCTGCCGGATCAGGGCTTCCGGGGTCGCACCGGGAGCGGCGATGCCGAAGCTAACGCTGGACTCATAACCTGGTACGGTCGCGGCGACAGTCGGCACCCCCGAGAGCTGAGGAATCGGCTTTTTGCCGCCAATCGCGAGAATATTGAGCTTGCCTGCCCGATAGCTTGAAAGGGCAATCGATGGCCCCATGGCAATCAGGTTCACGTGCCCGGCGATCACATCATTGAGGGCAGGAGCAGCGCCGCGATAGTGAACCGCGGAAAGCCGAACGTTCGCCAGGCGCTCCAGCAGCACGGTGCTGAGGTGGGGCGCCGTACCCGGGCCCGCAGTCCCGAACGTGATGGTGTTCGGTTTTTCCTTTGCCAGCGCGATCAGTTCAGCGAACGACTTCACCGGCAACGAAGGGCTGGTGATCACCGCTATCGGGATTTCCGCCAATCCCGCTACCGGCGCGAAGTCCTTATCGGCGTCATAAGTGCGCCGTCCCGGCGGCTGGAGGTGCGGCTGGGACGTAAACAGGCCCAGTTCCGTAGCCATGAGAGTGTGACCGTCCGGGGTCGCGTTCGAGACAGCCGATGCCGCGATGGAGTAAGACGCACCAGGCTTGTTCTCGATGACAACCGGCTGCTTCCATTTCTCCGCCAGCCGCTGACCCGCAGCCCGAGCAAGGACGTCCGTAAGAGCCCCCGCCGGGCTTGTAACCACGATGGTAACCGAGCGCGTCGGAAACTGTTGCGCGGCCGCCGTGAAGCTCGATGCGATGAGCGCGCACAAGGCCAGCGGCATGTGGCGTGTGATCATTGCTTGCTTCCTCCCTTTGACTTCGTTTCGGCCTACGCCGTTCACCTGTCTCGTCTTTCGATCACGTTCGCCCGGCAGGCCGACGAGCACATCGCGAATTCGTTCCATGGGCGGGACGCCCGGTCACGTCCGCCCTTGTCCGCTCCTTACTGCGGTATGATGGGCAGCAGCAGGTGCGAGGGCCGCTTGAGGTCGTGATAGACCTTGTGCACCACCGTCTTG
>CAZBKC010000808.1:0-1550 GCA_964492345.1 uncultured Steroidobacter sp.
AGTCGTTGACTTCAAATCGGCCTTGCGCACTCCCCGCGTGCGGCCATACACGTACGCACCCGCGTATCGTGGGTTGTGCAAGATCTGAATCACGCGGCAGTGTTCGATGCTGCCCCAGACGACTTCGCCTTTGCCGATCCCGCGGCGAATGCGTCGCGGAAAGCGAATGCCTTCGCGCAAAAAGCGGCGTACGACAGCAGTTGCCGAGCCGATCTCTCGAAAGGTATCAAAGAGCAATCGGATCGACTGCTGGATCTGCCGATCTGGATCGAGGACGACGGCGCCGGCCGCGTCGTAGGCGAGTCCGATCGGCAGGCCCATCTCAAGCTCACCCCGCCGCGCCTTGTTACGTTGACCGCCGAGCAGACGCGCCTTCAGCACGTGCAACTCCGCTTCGCTCATCGTCCCCTTCAGGCCCAACAGCAGACGATCATTGAAGTTGGCAGGATCGTAAATACCGTCTTCATCGAGAATCAGTGTGCAGGTGAGCGCAGCAAGTTCCAGCAGTCGATGCCAGTCGGCATTGTTGCGCGCCAGGCGGGAGACCTCTAAGCCGAGTACGATGCCCGCGTGACCCAGCGCCACTTCGCTCACCAGGTGCTGGAATCCATCGCGGTTCTCGGCGTTTGCGCCGGAGACACCCAGGTCAGTGTCGATGGTGTGGATACGATCTATTGGCCAGCCGAGTGAAACCGCGCGGTCACGCAGTGCATACTGGCGCTTGCTGCTCTCAGTGTTCTCGAACACCTGACGCAGAGAGGACTGGCGAACGTACAAGAATGCATCGCGCCGCAGGTGATCGGCGCTGAGCTTTTGGTGTGTATCAATAGACATGCTTCACCTCCGAGTGCGCTTGCAAGACCATGTTGGCGAGTAAGCTCACGAGCTCGCGATCGCCTCGCAGGCTCAGTTCTGGAAGCAGCGGTTGATGGGTGGTCGTGATCGCGGTGATGGACATCAGCAAGGTGAGTCCATCCAGCATGCCGTGATAGACGACGGCGCCGAGCCCATCGGGGCGTGCGACGCCTCGCAGCACCTCGTCCCGTAACTTCTCGTAAACCGACACTGCCGCGGGCGGCGGGCTGTAGCCGGAGGTTATCGTTTTTTTTTGCGCGCCAGAGCGCGTTCGATGCTGCGAGGGTGGACCGACACACCCAACTCTGTCTCGATCAGCCGAGCGAGCGCTCGGGCGCCCGGAGGATCTGCTCCGGCAATGTGACGCTCGACGAACTGCATCACTTCGCGCGTGAGCTTGTGCGCACCTTTGGGGCCTCGGGGCTTGGGAAGTAGTCCGCTTAAGCCCGCGCGTGCGAAGTCCGCTTCGGCTTGATAGAACGTCGGTCGCGATACGCCAAAAAGTGCGGCGGCCTCCGTCTTGTCGACCCCCTCGATGCGCACCTGGCGCAACATCTCGTACTTCACTTGCACCAAATCGCGAGCGTCGAAGAATCCCTCGTTCTGGAACCAGGGCGCGCGAACACGCTCGGGATGGCGGTTCAAACCGCCCGTTCGCTTGAGGTGCTGAGCTTTGCGGTTGCGGGTCGCCAATG
>CAZBKC010000809.1:0-1545 GCA_964492345.1 uncultured Steroidobacter sp.
CCGCTGCTTCGCCATCTCCTCGGGCTTCTTCTTGCCCATCGCGCGACGCAAGAGATCGGCACCGCCGAGCGAGTATCCCGCCAGCACCTGCGGAATCTGCATCACCTGCTCCTGGTACAGGATGACACCGTAGGTCGGCGCCAGCACCGGCTGCAGATCCGGATGCAGGTAGTCGATCGCGCCTTCCGTGCGCCCGTGCTTGCGGGCAATGAAGTCGTCGACCATGCCCGACTGCAGCGGACCGGGCCGGAACAGCGCGACCAGCGCGACGATGTCTTCGAAACAGTCGGGCTGCAGGCGGCGGATCAGATCCTTCATGCCGCGCGATTCGAGCTGGAATACGGCGGTCGTCTCGCAGCGTTTCAGCAGCTCGTAGGATGCCGCGTCCTCCAGCGACAGTACCGAGATATCGAGCGGCGGCTCGCCCTTCGCGGCGCGCGCGGCATTGATGGTCTTGACGGCCCAGTCGATGATCGTGAGCGTGCGCAGACCCAGGAAGTCGAACTTGACCAGACCGGCCGCCTCGACGTCGTCCTTGTCGAACTGCGTCACGACACTCTGGCCGTTCTCGTCGCAGAACAGCGGCGCGAAGTCGGTCAGCACCGACGGCGCGATGACCACGCCACCCGCATGCATGCCAGCGTTGCGCACCAGCCCTTCGAGGGACATCGCCATGTCGATGACGCTGCGGGTTTCTTCCTCGGCGTCGTAGCGGCGCTTGAGTTCCGGCTCCTTCTCGAGTGCGTCTTTCAACGTGATGCCGAGTTCGAACGGAATCAGCTTGGCGATGGAGTCGGCGAATCCATAGCTCAGTCCGTAGACGCGCGCCACGTCGCGCACCACGGCTTTGGCCGCCATCGTGCCGTAGGTGATGATCTGCGAGACGCGCTCGCGACCGTAGCGTTCGGCGACATATTCGATGACCCGGTCACGGCCGTCCATGCAGAAGTCGACGTCGAAGTCCGGCATCGAGACACGTTCGGGATTGAGGAAGCGTTCGAACAGCAGGTCGTAGCGCAACGGATCGAGGTCGGTGATCGCAAGCGCGTAGGCAACGAGCGAACCCGCGCCGGAGCCGCGGCCCGGCCCGACCGGCACGCCGTTCTCGCGCGCCCAGCGGATGAAATCGGCGACGATCAGGAAGTAGCCGGCGAAGCCCATCTGGCAGATCACGGCCAGTTCGGTCTGCAGTCGCGCCTCGTATTCCTCGCGCGCAATGACGCGACCGACCGGCGGTTGCGCAAACAGCTTCTCCAGCCGCATCGCCAGACCGCGTGCGGACTCCTCGCGCAGGAAATCCTCGGTACTCATCTGCGAGGGCACCGGATACGCCGGCAGCACCGACTTGCCGAGCGTGAGTTCGAGACTGCAGCGCCGCGCGATCTCGACCGAATTGGCGATCGCTTCCGGGATGTCCCGGAACAGGCGCGCCATCGCGTCCGGCGATTTCAGGTACTGCTCTTGCGTGTAGCGGCGCGGGCGATTCGGCGCATCCAGCGGAATGCCTTCGTGAATGCAGACCCGCGCCTCGTGCGACTGGAAGTC
>CAZBKC010000810.1:0-1545 GCA_964492345.1 uncultured Steroidobacter sp.
ACCTGGTCTACTTTCGTGAATCGACCGGGCAGATCGAAGACACTCACCCGCTGCACGGCACGATGCGCGGCGGTGCTCGCGTCGTTCGACTTCGCGACGATCCGCAACTCGTGAAGATCTCGGCGGCGACCACGTTCTTTCGACTGGACACTATTGTCCGCGCTGGACTGAAGTTCGACGAACGTGTTCGCCCGAACTTCGAGGACGGCGCGTTCTACATTCGCTACCAACGCAGCTTCGACGACCCTGCCATCGCGTTCGCCCCGGCGGCTCGATATCTGTACCGACGTCGCGCCGACGATTCGTCGTTGGTGGCTTCGAGCTGGAGCAAGCCTGAGAAGTACACGAACGTTCCGCGATTCGGCTGGTTGGCGCCTCTCGAGGAGCTCGCTGCAGATGATGCTGGAGTGCCGCTTTGGGCGCAGTACATCGTGCTCTACGACATGAGCTGGTACTTCCGATACGACGCTTGGATCCATACGCCGACAAGGTCCATCGCCTCGGAGGTCAAGGCCGAGTTCATGGATCTTGTACGACAGGTTCTCAGGCTCATCGACGTGGAGGCGATCGCCGCGTACGCCATCACCGACATATCGCTCCAAGCACGCTTGGCCCTTGTTGCACTGCGCGGAGTGCCGCTGCCGCTGGACGCGGTCAACTTGTGGCGTGCGGATCGCTTCAAGCCGATCGTTCAACTCAAGTATTACTTCTCGGGGTCGCGACCGCAGGAATCATTCACAGCCGCTGGCGAAGGGATCGAGCCGGTCTTCGCCAAGGATCGGAGCGTCGTCTACTTCGATGAAGTCGTGCTGCGCGAACGGATACTGTGGTTGCCGGCACGAGACGCTCTCCAGGTTCTGCTAGGTGGTCAGAGGTGCGAGATCCGGTATGGTGCGCCGCGAAATCGGCACCTCGCGATCACCGCCACAGATCTCCAGCGGCACTACCACGCCCTTCGAGCGCACTTGGGGACGAGTCTCACTGGCTCGCAGTCGAGTTCGATACGGGTTCGCGAACGCGTGACGGGCAAGCTGGGGGAAGCGAGTGAGCACCTGCGTGCAACTCTCCATGTCAAGAGACAGCAGGTTCGCAGACTCTTCGACGGTCGGTCCAAGCTCATCAGGCGACCACGTGCATGGTACGAGACGCGAATCGCGGCGAAGAGTAGACGGGCGGTCGCGTTCAAGGACGCCTGGATTCTGCTGGATCGCGACACTCAGGCTCAGGACAATGCCGAACACCTGTACCGTTGGCTGCGCGCGAATCGACCCGATATCAACGCCTGGTTCGTCCTTCGACGGACGAGTTCCGACTGGGGGCGTCTGGAGGCCGAAGGCTTTCGTCTCATTCCGTTCGGATCGAGCCGACACATGGTTGCACTCCGCTTCGCGCATCACCTCATCTCATCGCACGTCGACCACTATGTCGTCCAGCCGTGGGATGACAAGTATTACGGCAGAGGCAAATGGGCCTATTCCTTCCTGCAGCACGGAGTGACGAAGGATGACATCTCGCGTTGGCTGAACGGGAAGCCGATCTCCATGA
>CAZBKC010000811.1:0-1539 GCA_964492345.1 uncultured Steroidobacter sp.
AGGTGCTGTTCGCGCATGCGGCGCTGAGCGATCCGCGTCGCGGCAAGTTGCTGCGTGGGGAACGGGCCGCACGCGAAGGCTTCGGGCTTGCGTATGCGCAGCCGGAACGGCTCGACGTCGCCATCGCAAACTGGTCGCTGCGGCGAATCAACGAGGCGGGTATTTATCGCGCGGTGATCGACGCCGCGGAGTTTGCCTTCGATCTGCAGCTGCTGGCGCAGTCGCCGCCGCTGCTCAACGGCAAGCGAGGTTTCAGCCAGAAGGGGCCGGACGCGCACACCGCCAGCCATTACTACAGCCTGCCCGGCCTGCAGGTCGAAGGTTCGCTGCGCACCGCGGCGGGTACGCAGCGCGTGCGCGGTCATGCGTGGCTCGATCACGAATGGTCGACCGCGTTTCTCGATGCCGACACATACGGCTGGGACTGGACGGCAATCAATCTCGACGACGGCAGCGCGCTGATGGTGTCGCGGATGCGCGATGCTGCGTCGGCGCAGCGCTGGGCATTTGCATCCCAGCGCAACGCCGGTAGCGATGAAGCTCAGACATTCACACCCGATGAGATCGAATGGCGACCGCTGCGCCACTGGCGTTCGCCGCGGACGGGCATCGAGTATCCGGTGGAGTGGCAGGTGCGGGTCGGGGAGCGTCGCATTCACCTGCGTCCGCTGATGGACGACCAGGAAAGCGACACGCGCGCCACCACGGGAACGATCTATTGGGAAGGCGCGGTGACGGCGTTCGACGAGCAGGACCGGGAGGTCGGGCGGGGGTATCTGGAGCTGACGGGGTATGGGGAGAAGTTGCGGTTCTGAGTGATGAAGGTGATCGGGTGATGAGGTGATCAGGTGATGAAGCAAGCAGGCGGTACTTCTACTTCTTGCTCCATCACCTGATCACCTCATCACTTCATCACCTCATCTCACCCGGGCTTCGCACCCGGCTTCAGCACCCACACCTTGCACCAGCCGTCCTTGTCGACCAGCTTGCCCGGGAAGAGATTGCAGGGACGCCACTCGTCGCCTTCCTTGCCGGTGATCTGGACGCAGTTGTGGCAGAAGCTGCCCGGCTTGTACTGCGGCACCTTGTTCGGATCGACGGTCTTCGCGTCGTGCACGTAGCCCATCGCCACCGCGAGCGAGTCCTGTTCGGACAGATGCGGCAGTTCATCCGCCTCGGCGCGACGGACGAGACCGGCGCAGGGGAGGGCCACGAGTCCGGCAACGGCCGTCTTCAGCAGTGTGCGGCGATCGAGACGGGAATCACTCATGATGAACCTCGGCTGGCGTAGTGCTGGCTGCCGCGGATTCTAACGCCGCAGCGCGCGCGGTGTGAGCATGTCCGCGTTAAGGGACGTTAATTTCCACGCGGACTTGCGCACGCGGACTTGCGCACGCGGACTTGCGAGTGATTTTCAGTTCGCAGGAAGCGGACGGCGCGCGACGATGACGCCGTCCTCGTCGGCGTACACCCAGTCGCCGTTACGGAAGGTGACGCCGGCGAACCGCACGGCCAGATCGCGCTGGCCTTCGCCGCGCT
>CAZBKC010000812.1:0-1539 GCA_964492345.1 uncultured Steroidobacter sp.
CGAATGCACCGCGCGGCCAGCGTGCTCTGGGCTTCGGCGCGCGGCTCCTTCGAAGCCGTCGGCGAGGGCGGGCGAGCCTTCACTGCACACCTCGACGCAATTCATTGCTTATCGCGCAACTATTTGACTTCATGAGCAGGCTTGTCTCTTGTAACAAAGTTTATTTGCATTGCATGCACGTTCAGCTTTAATGTATTGTCGTGGCAAGGCACTTTATTGCGCCATGTCTCGATACCCACTGAAGGTTGGCAATGAAAGCACATTTCTACACCGTCACAAGACCATTGGTGCAACTATCCGTGCTTTGTGGCCTCGCTTTGGGGTTCAGTGCGCCGGCGCACGCCGTCGACGGTTGCAAGCTGTTGCTGTGCATGGCCGGCAACTGGCGAGGCATTCCCGAGTGCGTACCCACCGTGCGGCAAGCCCTGCGCGACATCGCCCGAGGTCGCGCCTGGCCGCAATGCGCAATGGCCAGCGGCAGCGGCAGCGCCAATCAGTACGTGGCGCCCGAACAGTGTCCGCCACAGTACGTCAGCGCCGGCATCGACGAGGCCGGCCGGACGATCTACAGCTGCCCCTTCCGCGGCGTCATCCATGTGGCCGTCGCTGGCCAGCCGTGGTCGCGTGCCTGGTGGTCTCCATCGGGGGATGCGGTCATCGAGTGGCTGCCGGCGGCTAGAGCGGCCTACGCCGACTCGCCGCAGGTGATGGACGGCCAGTTTGACCGCGACCAGGCCGCGTGGGCCATCAGCGAGCAGGCCCGGCTTGCCGCCGAGGCGGCGGCGGTTGCAAATCAGCCCACGGGTGGCGGCTGAACATGATCGATCTGGCCGCGCTCGTGCTGTCTTGCGCCCCACTGGTGGCGCAGGACACCGCTCACGCCCTGATCCACGTCGAAAGCGCCGGCAATCCGTTCGCCATCGGTGTCGTAGGCGGGGCGCTGGTGCGCCAACCCGTCAACCGCGCCGAAGCGGTGGCGACCGTCGCCGCACTGGAGGCGGCGGGATGGAACTACAGCGTCGGCCTCGGCCAGATCAACAAGCGCAACTTCCAGCGCTACGGACTTACCGCCACCACGGCCTTCGAGCCGTGCGCGAATCTCGCAGCCATGCAGAGCATCCTGGGTGAGTGCTTCGCTCGTGCCAGTCAGCGCCAGCCAAAACAGGTGAATCAGGCCGCGCTGCGCGACGCCTTCAGCTGCTACTACTCCGGCAACTTCGTGACCGGCCACCAACACGGCTACGTGGGCAAGGTCCTCGCAGCGTGGAACTCCAGACCGCGGCCGCCAGGCGGCGGCGCTGGAATCGCACTTTCTCAGGCCGGGCTGTCGCCGGCCACGTTCACTTCAACCCACCCAGGAGTCTCGCAATGAACGCAATGCATTCCCGCACCGCCTCACGTACTGCATCACGTACCGCCATCGCCCTCACGGTTTTCGCCGCCGGCCTGGCGGCAACGCAACCCGCGATGGCCCAGGCGCTCGAACCCGTGGTGCGAGGCGCGACCATCGCGCGCGACACCGTGGTCGCGATCACGCTG
>CAZBKC010000813.1:0-1535 GCA_964492345.1 uncultured Steroidobacter sp.
AGCACGCCGATGTAGCCGTCGCGCGTGCTGATCTACACCGACCGGCAGTGGCAGTCGTTCTTCGAGGCGGTGGGTCGCCGCGACATCTGGGAGCGCGACCCGCGTTTCGCCACCCAGGCCGCACGCAGCCGCCACTACGACGAGGCCTATGCGCTGGTGGCCGAGATCATGCCCGGGCGCAGCACGGCCGAGTGGCTGGCGCTGCTCTCGGCGCATGACCTGCCCGCGGTACCCATCACCGCGATCGAGGAGCTCGCCACGAACCCGCACCTCGTCGATTCGGGCTTCGTGCGCACCGAGGACCATCCCACCGAGGGCCTCATCCGCCAGTTCGGCATACCCGCCGAGTTCGCCGCCACCCCGTGCGCCCTTCGCCGGCACGCGCCCAACCCGGGCGAACAGACCCGCGAGGTACTGGCCGAAGCCGGCCTCGCGCCCGCGCAGATCGATGCGCTTCTCGCGAGCGGCGCGGCGCGCCAGTTCGCACCAACCGCCGATTGAGATCCATGGCAGGCCTCTACTTCGAACAGTTCACCGTCGGCCACGTGTTCCGCCACGCGGTGACGCGCACCGTCACCGAGATGGACAACACGCTGTTCTCGGTGATGACGCTCAACATGCAGCCGCTGCACCTCGACGCGCATTTCTCCGAGCAGACCGAGTTCGGGCAGCGTCTGGTGAACAGCCTGTTCACGCTCGGGCTCGTGATCGGCATCTCGGTCACCGACACCACGCTGGGCACGACCATCGCCAACCTCGGCATGTCGGACATCCGCTTCCCGAAACCGGTGTTCCACGGCGACACGCTGCACGTCGAGACCGAGGTGAAGTCGATGCGGGCGAGCGGCTCGCGGCCCCAGGCGGGGATCGTCGAATTCGAGCACCGCGGCTACAACCACCGCAACGAGGTGATCTGCGTGTGCCGCCGGTCGGCCTTCATGAAGCGGCAGCCGGCGGTCGCGGCCTAGACCCCAGGAGCAGGCAGCATGGACTTCGCACTCACCCCCGAACAGAACAGCATCCGCGACTCGATCGCCCGCATCTGCACTCGCTTCGACGACGCCTACTGGCTGCAGCGCGACACCGAGGGCGGCTTTCCGCAGGACTTCTACGACGCCATCGCGGCCGACGGCTGGTTGGGCATCTGCATTCCGGAAGACTGCGGCGGCTCGGGCCTGGGCATCACCGAAGCGGCGCTGATGATGAGCACCATCGCGCAGTCGGGTGCCGGCATGTCGGGCGCGTCAGCCGTGCACATGAACATCTTCGGCCTGAACCCGGTGAGGGTGTTCGGCTCGCCGGAGCAGCGCCAGCGCATGCTGCCGCCCATCGCTCAAGGGCGCGACAAGGCCTGCTTCGCCGTCACCGAGCCCAACACCGGCCTCAACACCACGCAGCTCAAGCTGCGGGCGCAGCGGCAGGGCGACCGCTACGTGGTGGACGGGCAGAAGGTGTGGATCTCCACCGCCCAGGTGGCCAGCAAGATCCTGCTGCTGGCACGCACCACCCCGCTCGAGGACGTGAAGCGGCCGACC
>CAZBKC010000814.1:0-1527 GCA_964492345.1 uncultured Steroidobacter sp.
GGCAGCGGCCGTACCGTCGAGCTGTCGATCGATCTCGGCGACAGCCTGGGCCAGCGCCTCGTCGGTTTCCGCATCGACGACGACCATGATGTCTCCGGGACGCGCGGCCTCCAGCGCAGAGTTGTACAGCCCGGCCGCCGAGATGATCGCCTTGTTGGCTGGCGTTCCCATCACCAGCGTCACGCGCCGCACTTGCTCCCGGGTACGCACGACTTCGGTAATGCGCATCAGCGCCACCGAATCCTTGTACAGGTTGGTCCTGATGGCTGTGGAGATGGGCACGTGAGTCCTTTCGACGTTGCGTTTCGAGCAACGCCAATGTAGGAAGGCGCGAGTGCAGTGTCCAGACGACAACGGAGATGGTTAAAATTCATCACGTGAATAGAAGCGTCAGACCCTCTTCGCTCGACCTCAACCTTCTGATCGTGTTCAACGCGATCGTCAAGGACCGCAACGTCACACTGGCGGCGCGGCGCGTTGGGCTGTCGCAGCCGGCAATGAGCAGTGCGCTGAACCGGCTGAGGCGCATCTTCAACGACCCGTTGTTCGTGCGTACCGGTGACGGCATGCTGCCGACGCCCTACGCGCAGCAGCTCGCTCCGCCGATCCAGCGCGCCTGTGAGTTGGTCGAGAATCTCGGCGAGATCGACACAGGCTTCGATCCGCTGTCGGCAACCAACTGTTTTCGCTTCTACATGACCGACATCGGCGAAACGATCTTCTTGCCGAAGCTGTTGGGTGCGCTGAAGGAGCGTGCGCCGCAGGTCACGGTCAAGGTGCTGACGATCCCCGAGTACGGCGAACAAGCCGCCATGGCTGCAGGCGATGTTGACCTGGCCATCGGTTTTTTCCCCGATCTCAAGTCAGGCTTCTTCCAGCAGAGGCTGTATGTGGATCACTTCGTCTGCCTGATCCAGGCGGATCACCCGCTGGCCAAGGGTGCGATGAGCGTCAAGGAGTTCGCCGCCATGCGCCACGTCATGATCGCCACGGCTGGCACCGGGCATGAGGCGCTGGTTGCACGTGCGGTGGCGCGCCATCGCCTTAGGGTGGCATTGCGCATCCCGCACTTCATGGCGGTCCCGGCCATCATCGGCAGCACCGACTACGTGGTCACCGTGCCGAATCGCCTGGCCCGCGCGCTCGACAACGTCGTCGGCATCCGCGCGATCGAGCCACCTGTGAAGATCCCCACCTTCGAGATCAAGCAGCATTGGCACGAGCGCTACCACCGCGACCCGGCGAATCGCTGGATGCGTGCGCTGGTGGCGGAGATCTTTCTCGAGTAGGTCGGATGGGATGCCCGTCGGCGCGGGTGCGCCGCGCGCAGCCCGGCATCGAAGGCCGCCGCGACGCCCAGCGCGATGTCGGTGCCCGATGTCGAACCGATCGACAGCACGCGTCGGGCCGCGGCCACAAGCGTCATCGATGTGCCATGCATGATCGCGTCAACGAGGGCGGCGATCGATGCGCGCACACGGCCGCGGGCTGCCTCGGCGAGTGCAGCGTAGCTGATCGGGTGGGTTG
>CAZBKC010000815.1:0-1525 GCA_964492345.1 uncultured Steroidobacter sp.
CCATGCCGGCGCCGCCGATGCCGACGAAGTGGATGCACTGGATGCGGCGCATGCGATCGGTCATGCCGCACCCCCCGCCAGTGCGACGCAGGCGTCGGCAAGACGGACATCGGCATCCATGAGTGCGATCGAACGGGCTTTCACCGCCATCTCGGCGAGCTTCGGACGGCCGGCCTCCAGCAGCGCACGCAGTTCGTTCGCCAGACGCAGCGGCGTCAGTTCGGCCTCGGAAATCAGCACGCCCGCGCCGGCTGTGACCGAGAAGCGCGCATTGTGGGTCTGATGATCGTCGACGGCTGCGGCGAAGGGCACGAACACCGCGGGCACACCTGCCGCCGCGAGTTCCGACACCGTCAGCGCGCCCGAACGACAGATGACGAGATCCGCCCAGGCGTACACCTCCGCCATGTCGTCGATGAAGGCGCGCACGTCGGCGTTGACGCCGTGTTTCTCGTACGACTCGCGCGCCTGCGCGATGTGACGCTCGCCCGCCTGGTGCAGCACCTGCGGGCGCATCGATGCTTCGATCATGGCAAGCGCCGCGGGCACGACCACGTTGAGACGCGATGCACCCTGACTGCCACCGATGATCAGCACGCGCAGCGGGCCGCGCCGCTCGGCAAAGCGCTTCTCGGGCGCTGCCAGCGCAGCGATTTCGCGGCGCACCGGATTGCCCACGCGCTCCGCCTTGATGGACGAAGGAAAGCTCGACGGGAAGGCTTCGAACACACGCCGCGCCAGGCGCGCGAGCATCCTGTTCGTCATGCCGGCCACGGCATTCTGCTCATGGATCACCAACGGCCGCCCTGTCAGCCACGCCGCGATGCCGCCCGGACCCGAAACGAACCCGCCCGCGCCGAGCACGACGACGGGCTGGCGACGCTTCATCACCTGGATGCTCTGCCACACCGCGCGCGCCAGCTGGAACGGCGCCGCGAGCAGCGTCGCGATTCCCTTGCCGCGCACGCCGGCGACCGTGATCCACTCGATCGGAATCTGTTGTGGCGGCACGAGCTTCGCTTCGAGACCGCGTTGCGTGCCGAGCCACACGGGCTCGAAGCCGCGCTCGCGCAGCACACGTGCAGCCGCCAGCGCCGGGAAGACATGCCCGCCGGTACCGCCTGCCATGATGAGCACGGTGCGCGGCATCAGTCGCGCTCCTTGCGTACCGCGAGTCGACCGGCAACGCTGGCTTCGTGATGGATCCGCATCACGAGGCCAAGCCAGCCGAGCGTGACCAGCACGCTGGAACCGCCGAACGACATCAGCGGCAGCGTCAGACCCTTGGTCGGCAGCAGGCCGAGGTTCACGCCGACATTGATGAAGGTCTGCAGCCCCAGCCAGATGCCGAAGCCAGCAGCGCAATACGCCTGGAACGGCAAACCTGCATCGGCCGCGAGACGCGAGATGCGAAACGCACGCCACACCAGGATCATGAACAGCGCCAGCGTGACGACGACGCCGACGAGACCGAGTTCTTCCGCGAGAATCGCGAACACGAAATCAGTGTGCGCCTCCGGCAGAT
>CAZBKC010000816.1:0-583 GCA_964492345.1 uncultured Steroidobacter sp.
GCTTTGCACAGGAACATTCCTTGGCGGAACGCTCTTGCGGGGCGAAGAGCGGATGACAGGCGGACGCATTGGCGAAGCTTCGGCGCAGCGACTGGCAGCGCAGTTGCGTGACGCTGCCTTGCCGATGGCACGGCTCAAGACCGGAACGCCGCCGCGCCTTGATGGACGCACAATCGACTGGGCACGGCTGGAGGAGCAGCCGTCCGATGGTGAGAGCTGGTGCCTTTCGGCGATGGGACAGGGCCGGCTGAATCCCCAGATGTTTTGCGGGATCACGCGAACCAATCCGCAAAGTCACGATGTGATTCGGGCGAACCTGCATCGCTCACCGCTTTTTACCGGTGCAATCGGTGCGCAGGGACCACGTTACTGTCCATCGATTGAGGACAAGATTCACCGCTTCGCTGACCGCGATGGCCACCAGATATTCCTTGAACCGGAGGGGCTGGATAGCAACCTGATCTATCCCAATGGTGTCAGCACTTCGCTGCCCGCCGATGTGCAACTCGATATGCTGCGGACCATGGAAGGCCTGGAGCAGGTCGAGATGACGCGCCCGGGTTATGCGATCGAGTATGACTAC
>CAZBKC010000816.1:593-1524 GCA_964492345.1 uncultured Steroidobacter sp.
TCAGATCAACGGGACGACTGGCTATGAGGAGGCAGCCGCGCAAGGGCTGCTGGCGTGAATGCACGCCGCAGCTGCCGTGCTGGGAAGAGAGCCTGCAGCGCTTGATCGCGCCAACAGCTATATGGCCGTGATGATCGATGACCTGACGCTCCACGGCGTCAGCGAACCTTATCGAATGCTCACCGCGCGCGCGGAGTATCGTCTGCGGCTGCGGGCTAATAATGCAACGACGCGCCTGACTCCGCTGGCGTTAGGTGCAGGGTGCGTTGGCGAAGAACGGCGCGAATGGTTCCTGCGGCGGGAAGAGGGGAGGGCGGCGCTGAACAGCGAACTGGCTCGTGAGGCATCCTCCTCGGAACTCGTCGCGGCAGGGCTTCCGGTGCGTAGCGATGTCGGCCGCCTTCCTTTGCGAGAATGGCTGCGCTTCGGCGGTATCGATCTCGATGCGCTCAAGCCTTGGCTCGATCCGCAAACCCTGCAAGACGATGAGTTAGCGGCGGAAGTCGCTGAGGACGCTGCCTATGCACCGTATCTCGCACGGCAGGAGGGAGAGCTTCGGGAACTGCGCGCCAGCGAGGCGCTGGCGCTGGGTGACGATTTTCCCTACGGCACCATCCCGGGCCTATCTCGCGAAATGGTTGAGCGCCTCAGCCGGGCACGTCCGGCGACGCTTGCTGCAGCGGGGCGCTTGCCGGGAATTACACCAGCGGCATTGGCGACGTTGCTGGTCCACGCCCGGCGTCTCGCGGCATGATCGATAGTGAAGCGACGGCTCGGGACTGGGTCGCAAATCTGCCGGAATGCGATGGCACTGCAATGGAACGGTTGGAACGGCTTGTTACTCTTTTGGCGGAGGAGAATGAACGGCAGAACCTCGTCTCTGGCGCTAGTCTGTCTGCAATGTGCCGTTGCCACACCGCGGACAGACTAG
>CAZBKC010000817.1:0-327 GCA_964492345.1 uncultured Steroidobacter sp.
GTAACGCAAGATGGCCTCCAGGTTGGCGCGGTCGCGCAATGTCGCCGACAGCGGCCCAGCCAGCGCCCGCACGAGCAAGGCCGAGCCGGCCGCATTGCGCATGTGCATTTCATCGCCCATCGACAAGGCCTGCGCCATCATTTGCGCGAGGTCGATCGGCCCCACCTGCAAGAGCACCTCGCGGAACGCAGGCGCTAGGACGTCGCGGATCCAGCACTGCCGTTCGATGTTCGCCGGCGCGAAGCTACCCATGCGAACCTGCGGCCCCGCTGGCTCGCCGATATACGAATACGCCAGCAGGCCACTGACGCTATCGCGCACGACGAG
>CAZBKC010000817.1:337-1521 GCA_964492345.1 uncultured Steroidobacter sp.
GCTGCGACGGCGAAATGAGCCCCGTCATCGGTCCGACAGCTTGCCGCGAATGGCAAGGCTCGAATTTGATGCGGCCGTCATTGGCCAGTTGCAAGGCTTCTTCGGGCGTGGATGCCCAGCCTTCAAACAAGAGATGGGCGACGACAGCGCCACGCATCGGGGCACACATCCGGCCCCATTCGATGGGCGGCCCGGCATGGAGCAATGTGTAGTCGTCCAATCCAACGGCGTCACGCGCCGGTTGCACGTCGATCCATTGCGGGCTAGCGGCGCTCAAACGCGCCAAGCCCTCCTGGTTGGCAGCACGAAAGTTCGTTGACATGGGGTGATTGTCGATTCAAGGTTTTCGATGCACTTCCAAGGGATGCGACAAAAAAAACATGCCCCGCCGCTTGGAACGAAGATCGCTATACCGCTGCTCGTAGTCTTTCGCGCTTGCGACTTCGATTGACCGTTGGATGAATGTAGGCTCTCATTACTGTCCGGTTAAATGGCTTGCTTTGAACCTGAGATCAAGCGCTGGTGCGGGTCGTAGGCCGATTTCGTTTGGTGCCGACTTGAACTTCGTTTGCCAAGAACCGCGTACTTTCCCTGGCTTGACTGCCTCATGGAGCACGCATGTACGTCGGCAAGACCTTGTTCGCGCAGGTCATGGAGTTCGTGCGCTGGACCAGCTTCGCACGCATCGTGCAGCGGCACGGTGGGAACTCGGGGGTGCGCACACTGTCGTGTGCCGAGCAGTTCCGCGCCATGGCCTTCGCGCGGCTGACCTGGCGCGAGAGTCTGCGCGACATCAACATCGAGGCCAGCTTGTACGACGTCAACGTACTGGACCTGCTCAGCTTCGAGGCCGGTGAGTTCTACGTGATGAACCGTGGCTATGTGGACTTCGCACGGCTGTATGCGCAGCACCAGGCCGGCGCCTTCTTCGTCACCCGCGCCAAGTCGCCCATGGATGCGCGACGCGTGTACTGTGCGCGCACCGACCGCCGCAACGGCGTCATCAGCGACCAGCAGGTCATGCTCGATGGCTACTACTCGGCCAGGAAGTACCCCGAGCATCTGCGCCGCGTCAGGTTCAAGGACCCCGAATCGGGCAAGACGCTGATCTTCCTGACCAACAACACGGCATTGCCGGCGCTGACGATCGCCGCGCTGTACGAGAGCCGCTGGCAGGTGGAGCT
>CAZBKC010000818.1:0-1518 GCA_964492345.1 uncultured Steroidobacter sp.
CGCCGATCTCGTCCAGGTGTGCGCCGAGGCGGGCGGACTGGCTGCGCCGCTCGGCCCATGCCCGCGTCAACTGCTGTTCACGAAGCAGCAATGCGGCCCGGAGCTGACTCTCGAACGGTCCCTCCTGGAGGCGTGAGAACGCAGCCCGAGCCTGTTCCGAGATCAGCTCATTTCCGCGTGGTCCGCCTGCGTGTTGCCTTGGCTCAGCCTCGATGCGGTCGACCCATCCGCGGATGGCGGTCAGGACGAACTGCCGCTCGTGCCCCGAAAGCACTAGGTACTTTGCCAGCAGGTCATGCTCCGTCTCCGGGACGATCAGGGTAGCGTGCACCGGTGCATCTGGCATGACGACTTCGGTTCGGACGTCCCAGAAAAGATCTGCAGCATGCTCGTCAACGACCGAGCGATACGAAGGATGCATCGCGGAAGCGATCCTGAGGATCGGCCTCTTGTGGCCGATGTCTGCTCGCAGGATGGATTCTGCGCCATCGACTGATGCCAGTCGGTAAGGCACGCCGAAGGGAGTGTTCACGACGTGAGATCCGCCTTGGGCCAGCTGGACCCGCTCTGACTCCCATCCTTCGTCGGTCGGCCACGCAACATCCAGAAGCGGCGGCACGGTCGCGGCGACCTCCAATTGCAGCGTCCCCCTGGACGGCGGGACGGTGATCTCGAGCCCGTGCGACAACGCACGGATGCCAACGGCCACGCGCAACTCTGCCAGTGCCGCGTTCGCTGCGATCGCGGGTGAGGGCATCGTCAGAACCTCGCGCGGAAGACTGGCGTCGTCAAGATGCACGCGCAACGCACGCTGTAGTGCCGCAGCAGCAAGTGTGTAGCGCGCATCCGAGGGGAAGCGAGGGATCGCCTCCGAGAGCCACGCCGCGAGCGCGCCTGCCTGGTCGCCGTCGAGCGCGCGGCGGAGCCGGTGCAGCACCGCATCGATCTGCTGCCGGTCCGCCGGCGTTGGTCGCAACGACAGGAACGCCAGCCGTTCCTCGGCAACGATGGCCGGCGATCTGCCGGCGTGAAGCGTTGCGAGTAAGTGCCAGACTCGCACGAGCTCGTCCGATGAGGCCTCAAGCGCGAGCCGCTGGCGCAGCGCCGCGGCGAAATCCGCGCTCATCGCTGCCGCTGCCGGATCGCGCGTCTCCATCCAGGGGCCGAACCAGACATCGGCTTCGACCCCGGCGTCACCATTCGGCAGGAACGCGAGCCGCGCGGCACGGACGAGCGCCGGCTCGATCTGTACCGCAACTGCCAGACGCGCCGCGAGCACCAGGACGCGAGGGTCGCGTGCGTCGGTGCCATAAATCGAGTCCGCGACGAGAGACTCAGCCACGACATATCACCAGACGGCCGTGCGACGAGCGATGGAAAACGTGGTCGGACGGTCCCACTGCATCAACCGCAGCGTCGCCGATAGCCATCGCGGCCACCTCAGGAGAGGGTACGGCACGAGCCCAAGTAGGGGACACCCCGCCGTCCGCACGACTTGGGCGAACTCTGCCCACTGCG
>CAZBKC010000819.1:0-383 GCA_964492345.1 uncultured Steroidobacter sp.
GCGGGTGGGCATCATCGCCTCCATCATCGCCATCGCGGCGGGCATCGCCATGGCAATCGTGGTCAGCCAGACCTCCAGCGGCATCTTCCAGTACATGCAGACGCTCAACGGCTTCGTGGCGCCGCCCTTCGCCGCCATTCTCTGGGTGGGCCTGATCTGGAAACGCACCAACGGTTTTGGCGCCATGACCGGCATCCTGGGCGGCTTCGCGCTGGGCGGCGCCATCAAGCTGGCGGGTTACATGTGGGACATGCCCGGCTGGTACTACGCCTTCGCCAACCAGGCGGCGGTCTGCCTGTTCGCCTCGGCCGCCTTCTGCGTGCTGGGCACCTGGCTCAGGCCCGCGCCCACGCCCGGCACCGACCCCGATCCGGTCACTTTCT
>CAZBKC010000819.1:393-1517 GCA_964492345.1 uncultured Steroidobacter sp.
CTGGGATTCGCGCGACACGCTCAGCCAGGGATTGGGCGACAGGTGGTACAACAGCGTGTTCCTGTGGGCCGGCCTGCTGCTTGTGCTGACCTTGGGCAGCATGCTGATATTTTCGCAACTGTTCTTCCCGGACGGAGGTGGATGATGAACACGCGCAACCTGTCCGACCTGGTGATCCGCCAGTCCGAGTTCAAAGGCGAGATGGGCGTGGCCCGCGCCGACATCACCCCGCCGCCGGGCATCTATGCCCGCTCCTGGGGCAGCGCCCAGCACGATGCGGCCGAAGGCATTCACCGCCCGCTGGTGGCGACCTGCCTGTTCCTGCGCGGCGGCGATCCGACGCTGGAACTGTATCTGCTCTGCTTCGACCTGGGCTGGTGGTTCGACAACGCCCATGAGCAGGAAATCCGCAAGCAGATCCTGGAAAAGGCCGGCATCCGCAACGAGCAGCTCATCACCCATATGGGCCATACCCATGCGGGGCCGGCCTCCAACCTGCAGAACCTGGACCGCGAGGGCGGCCACCTGATTCCGCCCTATCGCGAGAAGATCGTGGACGGCGCGGTCGCCGCCATCACGGGCGCGAAGGCAAACGTGCAGACCGCCGTGCTGTCCTGGGCCTATGGCCGCTGCGACCTGGCGCGCAACCGCGACCTGGTGCTGGACAGCGAAACCTTCCTCTGCGGCATCAATCCCGACGGTCCCACCGACGACACCGTGCTGGTGGGCCGCCTGACCGATACGGGCGGCAAGATCATCGCCACCTTCGTCAACTATGCCTGCCATCCGGTGTCGCTGGGCGGCGGCAACAGGCTGATCTCGCCCGACTATTACGGCGCCATGCGCGAAATCGTCGAACGCGACACCGGTGGCGCGCCCTGCTTCTTCCTGCACGGCGCGTCCGGCGACATGACCCCGCTGCGTTCCTATGAAAGCGACACGGCCATCACCGACCAGAATGGCCGCCAGCTCGGCTATGCGGCGCTCTCCACCCTGACCGGCATGCTGCCGCCCGAGCAGGAATTCGCCTATGCCGGCATCGAGGATTCCGGCGCCCGGCTGGGCCGCTGGAGCCTGCGCCCAAGGCCCGCCAACACCACGTTGCAAGTCGCGGTGTCGGACAC
>CAZBKC010000820.1:0-1516 GCA_964492345.1 uncultured Steroidobacter sp.
ATGGCTCTGAAAACGGCCAAACGCACGAGAGCTTGCAATTCAGAATACCGTGAGGCATCGAGACGGAGGCTAGGCGACAAACCTAAATTTGGCTGCGAAACGCCGACCGAGATCAAGTGGAAGTTTTTGATCGCCGGCGACAGTTGGCGAACGCAGTGTTTGCGTCGGGACCGGCTGGGCGACGGAGAGGAACAGACATGATGCCCAAGAGCTTTGCCCCCACCGCAGCGGCCTTGCTAGCGGCCCTCGGCTTGGGCGCCTGCCATAGCCAGCACTCGATCGAGGGCACGCAGTCGCAATACGTTAACGTCGTCGGCAAACGCGTGAAGGTGGACCTTTCGCCCACCGACGTGCCGGGCGAGTTCGATCTCCTGGGCGTGCGCGACGCCATTGTCATCAACCCCGACGCCGAATCCGAGCGCGAACGTGGCCGTGACGCGGCCCGCCGGGTCATGGACGAGGTGTGCGGCGTAAAGCGCCTCTCGCCCCAGGTGATGAGCGAGCGCCTGGTTCAGCAGCTAAACTATTACGTGCGCTTCAGATGCGTCTGAGGAGTGGCAGGCGCCGGCTCGTGCAGCACAACCATGCGATGGTCATATGGTGGCGCGGTGTCGGGCTCTCATCGGTTCCGCCGTCTTGAGGGATGAAGATCGAGACTGTCTTCTGTCGAGTTGAGAAGGATGCGGTTCATCGTTCTGAGTGGCGGAAGCGGCAACGTGATACTTCTCGATCGTCAGAGGTTGGCCGCTCGCGCGAAGCTGCGCGATTCGGGCTGGTCCGTCTGGTCTTTGCGCGTGCACAGGGCTCGCGGCTCCTTTACGATCCCGTGAGGACAGTTTTCTAAGCCCGTCTGCGCACACAAGCGGGGTTTTCGTTCGGCAATCTGGGGCATCCGTTGCGGAGGTCTGGCTGTGGTCGGTACCTACAAATCTAATTTTCTGCGAAGATTGGGTGCCGCCCTGCTTGCTGCTGGCATATTCGCTGTCGCGGCGGCTGCGCCCGGGACTTCGCTCGCCCAGGCGCCGCCGGTACCACCATCACAAGGTGCCGCGGCCAAACCACCGGTACTGGATCCTGAATCGATTGCGGCCTTGAAGCGGATGGGTCGATATCTCGTGTCGCTCAGGTCGTTCGAGATCGAGGCTACTCTTTCGATAGAGTACGTCCTCGACAACGACCAAAAGATCCTGATCGCCGGCACGAGCCGCTACCGCGTGCGCCGCCCGGACCAGTTGCGGATCGATCTTTCAACCGACGTGCTCGAACGCGTCTTCCAGTACGACGGCAAGAACCTCGTCGTAACCGCACCCAGGGAGAATTTCTTCGCGCGACTCGAAGCCAAGCCGACGGTGCGCGAGACCCTGGCGTGGGCGGCGCAGACCTTCGGCATCGAGGTGCCGCTCGCCGATCTGTTCGACTGGGGCACGGCCGACGCGCCGGAGGCCGATATCCGGGAAGGTTTTTTCGTCGGCAAGTCGCGCGTAGGCGGAGTCGAGTGCGAGCACTGGGGATTTCG
>CAZBKC010000821.1:0-1511 GCA_964492345.1 uncultured Steroidobacter sp.
TCGCGGCGACGCGCTTGATAGTCTTTCCAGTAGCCATGTGCCTGCTCGATATCTTTTGTCTGTGTCCGCTTGTCACCGCCGCAGAGGAGCAGGACGATCGTTCCGCCCTCCAGCCCGTAGTACACGCGGTAACCCGGGCCGCAATCGATCCGCAGCTCACTGAGCCCACCGCCGATGGACTTGCGGTCGCCGAACAAACCGGCCTTCAGGCGATCGATCCGCGCCACGATACGTGCCCGTGCTTCGTGATCGCGAAGCTCATCCAGCCACCTGGAAAACGGCGTCCTGCCATCGGTTGACTGGTACTCACGGACTTCCATGTCAGCCTCATTGTAGCCTAAAAGATACGAAGTGGAAGCGTCAGTCAGCCCGCACCGGCTGCTGCCGTCCCCGCAGCGGCAGCTCCGGAATGAACATCATGATCAGCACGCCCGCCGCCACGATCCACAGGGCGCGGCCGAGCATGTGGGTGATCGATCCCGAGAATGCCGCCTTGGTGCCTTCGCCGATCTGTTCCACCAGCGTCGCCGAGTACGAAGTCATCGCCGACTTCACCGTCACCAGCGCCTGGCGGATGGCGCTGTCGACCTTCGCGTTCTCCTGCGACAGGATCGAGTCACGGAACAGGGGGATTACGCCCTGCATCGATTCGGAACTGCGCAGGGCGCGCTCCGGCAGGTTGGCGAGATGCATCTTCAGTGAAGCCGGCAGATCGTCATCGGCCAGCAGCGCATCGCGCCCGGCCTCGCCTTCCCGCAGTCGTGCTTCGACGCGATCGGCCTGATCCTCGAGCTGCCTGTGTATGCGTGCGCGGATGCCGCCATCGCGCAGCGATGCCTTGAGGGCTTCGGGCAGGCGCGGGTCGCCGAGGATGTCTTCGACGGCCGCTTCATCCCCGGCGTAAGCGCGTTCGATGACGGCGAAGCGCGCGGCGAGTGCGTGATCCACGCTGTCGCGAATGTGCTGTTCGTTCATCGCCTGGCTCTGCGCATGACTGAGATCGATCTCGTGCTCGGCGGCGCCGGGCATCAGCGGCAGGTACTTCGGCAGTTCATCGTGCAGGCTGTGGCTCAGGAAGGTGCCGAAGATGGCGACTCCCACCGCCGAACCGATCTGGCGGCTGAACTGGCTCATGCTCGACGCAACCCCGAGTTCGGTCAGCGGCACCGCGTTCTGGATCACCAGGCTGAACAGGTTCTGTGTCGGCCCGAGACCGATGCCGGTGATCGCGAGGCGCCAGGCCAGGTCGCGCGAGGTCGTGTGCGGCCCGATCTGCGCCAGCAGCAACACTCCGACGATGAGGACCAGGCCGCCGCCCACCATGAATACCTTGTAGCGCCCCGTTCGCGTGACGAGCCTGCCGCAGATCGTGCTGCTCACGATCAGTCCGCCCATCAGCGGCAGCAACGCGAGACCGCTCTGCGTGGCATTGATGCCCTGCACGACCTGCATGTACAGCGGCATGAACATCACCACGCCCAGGAATGCCGTGCTGACGACGAATGCGGCGA
>CAZBKC010000822.1:0-1510 GCA_964492345.1 uncultured Steroidobacter sp.
CGATCCGCCTGGAGGACATGTCGTTCACGCCAATGACAAACTCGAATTCGGCGATGGCTTCCCGGGTTTGTCCTGCCGCCAGTCGTTCCTGCGCCAGCAGATACCGGCCTTGCAGATCCAACTGGCCGCCGCGCGACGCGAGCTCACGCTCGATGGCATCGGCGCGTTCGCGATTCAGGAACGCATTGTTGTGGGGAAACGCCACGGCTCGCGCATGGATCGCGCTCAGTGTGTCGGCCATCTGCGAGGCGCCGCCGGCAGGGGCAGGACGCTCGTCGCACGACGGCAGCGCAATGGCCAGCACGACCACCAGACCTCCGGTCAGCGCTCGCCTGTGGATTCCTCCACTTCGAGAGCGAGAACTGTGCGATGGCATCCTGCGAGGGTGCAGCAGGATCGGCCTGTTGTCAACACCCGTAATCGTACGGTTGGCACGCGCGACGGGCCGCGATGTGTGCGATCGCGGTGGAGGGGGTCATTGACGCCTGTGTACGGATGTCCAAGATCTTCTTCGGCAGGCGGGGAGATCGTTCACTCACCTACGTCTGTGCCTTGAAGATCAGCTCGCCATTCGTCTGGACGAACTTGACCGGTATCTTCGGGTTGTTGAGATCCTTCCCCCCACGTGCATGCCACTTCGCCTCACAAGCGGCGAAGAACGGTTCAAGCGCTGCTCGCTCCATTCGATAGATGGCGCGAATCTCGATGCCCTCGTAAATGGCGAAGAACCAGTTCACCTGTCGGTATTTCGCAAGGATGACCGGATTCAGGTGGTGGTGGGTCGAGAAAGATGGCGTCTTCCGAACGTTCACCGTCTTGAGTTCGTACTCGACGCCTTCCGCGTCACACGCATCGTTGCCTTCGCGGCCTGGGAGCGCACGTAAGCCGAGAATGAGCAATACTTGCAGCAACTTCCCGCCGTTGTCCTGAAAGATGTCGTCGATCCCATGCTTCGATGCGAGCTCCTGGTATTGCCGAATGACCGGAAACAGGCGTTCGAGCTCCTTCCGATCCGGATGACTTTCCATGGCTGTCACGGGGAGAGCAGCGCGGCCAATGGCGCCCCCAATGCCCGGGCAAGCACCTCGATGTTATCGATGGAAATATTTCGCTCCTCCCTTTCGACGGAACTCACGTAAGTTCTGTGGAGGCCACTGAGTTCAGCCAACCTCTCCTGGGACAGACCTTGCGCAGCCCTCATCGCGCGGAGGTTCTTGGCAAGGACTCGGCGAGCCATGCCATTTCGTCTGCTCGTCATGTGCGGAAGCTCCCCTGAGGCAGACGATACGTCTACAGACTTTACGTCTACCATCGCCGGCCGCAGGGCGCTAACTTGAATACCATGACCACTGACTCGGTGCTTCCCGACCGCGTTCCGCTCTACTTCACGGCAGCAGGAGCGGCCTATTGCGGCGATTCCCTGGAGCTGCTTGGTGAGCTCCGTGATGACAGCGTCGATCTGATCATGACCAGCCCCCCGTTCGCATTGCTTCGCAAGAAGGAGTATGGG
>CAZBKC010000823.1:0-1214 GCA_964492345.1 uncultured Steroidobacter sp.
CACCAGGCTGCACGGTGCTTGTGATCCGATCGGCGCAGTTTTCACTTGTGTCAAACCAGTAATCAGGGTTGTAATGTCTTGCAAGCTCGCCGACACCAATCAGCAGATCAACTCGGCTGCGTGCATAGACGCCTATTTCATCATGGTAGCGCGGGCTTTCGTCCCCCAACTCGGCCATGAAGCCCAGGACAGCCACTCGGCGACGTTCTGACCCGGCTATCTCAGCCAGCGTATCAAGTCCGAGCTTCATCGACATGGGGTTTGCGTTATAAGTGTCATCGATCACCGTTGCTCCGGCGATTTCCAGCCGCTCCAATCGACTCCCAGGCGCTTTGAAATCTTTCAGAGCCGATTCGACAGCATTTTCTGGTATGCCCATGTGCGCGCATACGGCACGCGTTATGTTCCGTGAAAGAGCGAAGCCCGTGCCCTGAACCTTGACGACCGGTGCACGAGCCATCCCCTCAAGTTGGGAGACATACTCGTGCTCTTGGCCGAGTATAACTAAACCTGATGATGGGGCGGCACGAACGAGGATGCCCTTTTCCAACACCACCGCGTCAAGTGTCTTATACACTTCTACATGCGCTGCGCCAATTCTAGTGACCACCGAAACGGTTGGCCGTGCGATAGTGACTAACCGACTGAAGTTCGCTGTACTGCCTGCCCCGCACTCTAACACCAGTACCTTCGGATAAGGTGCACCAAGGGCGTACAAAGCCCGACAGAATATACGGAACAGCATCGTGAGCCTGTTTGGATAATCCCAAGGAATTCTGAAGAACCCATTGAACTGGAGTAGCGTCGCTGACACCCCCCAAGTGTCATTCATATTGTCCATCGTGCGCCGAACAGGGCCAACAATATGCTTGGCAGCTGGACACGATAGAACCGACGCAATCATTTCCGTCGTAGTGCTCTTGCCGACAGAGCCTGTGATTCCAATGACGAATGGTTTATGGACACGATATACGAGACGTGCCCAGAAGACCATGTAAGATTCGAGCTTCTCCTTGGATATCAAGGGCTCGAGGAGGTATTTAATGATGAGTTTCTTCAATTTGCTGTCCTATTGATCTTCTTGCTTCAGTGCATGTGTTGTCTCGAGATAGAGAATTTGCCCCTGCTAAGGAGCGATGAACAGATGAGGGACGCGAGCTTTGCCATATTCTTGAGTGCTCCAGTTCAAGACGACATTCCCGGTCGAGTTCGCT
>CAZBKC010000823.1:1224-1509 GCA_964492345.1 uncultured Steroidobacter sp.
AAGTTAGATGCAACCCTGCGTAATTGTCGCCCAATTCGCTCTCTTTAGTTTTTCAACGACGGCACCCGTTTGGACGTAATTACGCTCTTCGCCATATTGCACGCTTCCTGCGTACCCTTGCGATTCAGAATGAACGACGTGGCGCAATACGCAACTGCGCCTACCGCGACGAGTATGCACAGGCGCACCACTCCCGTTCGCTCGGCGCCCAGCATATGCTGCGCGGCTATAACGCCACAGTACATCATGGCGCTGGCGGCTGCTGCAGGCAATGTTGCCTGCAGC
>CAZBKC010000824.1:0-1508 GCA_964492345.1 uncultured Steroidobacter sp.
CAGTGACGCAGACCTCGGTGTACCCGCGCGAGGTGGTCAAGGAGGCGCTTGGGGTCAATGCCGCGGCGGTGATCCTGGCCCATAACCATCCCTCGGGCGCAGCCGAACCGAGCCGTGCCGACGAGTTCCTGACGCAGACGCTGAAGACCGCGCTGGCGCTGGTCGACGTGCGGGTACTCGATCACCTGGTGGTGGCCGGCGCAGAGGTCACATCGTTCGCCGAACGCGGCCTGATCTAGCGAGCAGGCGCATGTCGGTGCCGGTATCGGCACCGACGCGAACCACCACGGGCCGGATCCACCGGCGTTCGACTCGGGTGAAGGCCGTTCGACCGGCATCCCATCGGTCGCTACCCGATCGCCCTGTCGATGGCCTTGCCCATCTGAACCAGCAAGAGACCAAGCACGGCGACCAGGACGCACGCGCCGTAGCCGAGGATGCTCTCGGGCACCCACCAGGTTGGCAGCGAGGGGTAGAGCAAGGCGAGCGAGGTTTCGTACGGCTTGGCTCCACCCATGCCCTGGATGGCTGACACGCCGACGGTGGCGATACGACCGCAAAGGCCGATCAGCAAGATGATTCCGCTCAGGTGGAACGCTGCGCGCCCCATTGCACTTAGGCGGCCGGGGCGGGCAACGAAGAACTCGATCAACATTTCGTACATGGGGAACTCCTGTGTGTTTGTGACCCCGGAGGAGGCTCCGGGGCCAGACGTTGCATTGACGAGGTGTGGTGTCCCGTGTCAGGCGGCGCGCCGCCGGACAGTCATCTCGCGGTCCGCGCCACAGCCTGCCGCCGAACAGATCGGGCAGCCTGGTCGATAGACCTTCGAGATCTGGCGCACCATCGCGCCAGCCCGCGGCCGCAGAAAGCTGCGCTGCTCATAGGCGTCGGGGGCTTGGGCGAACAGCCCGGTCACGAACCCCAGCAAGATCTGCATGCCGCGGCCGACAACCTCCATGTTGAAGGCCAGCATCGAGGGTTGCGGATCGTCGATGCCGCGAAGGTAGCTGCCCTCGCGAGCGCGCTCGGCTTTCGGTACGGACTCGGCAGCGAGCCGTTCGGAGCTGATGTGTCCGGTGCACCAGAGGCATGGCGTTCCTGGGCGGACGAGGTTGATTCGCCCGATCTCGTTTGCGATTGCGCCGACATCCCCGACCGAAAACTGCACGCCGAGATCCAGCAGCGGAATCAGGTACTGCTGGGACAGCTGATTCAGGTAAGCGCGAGACGTGGTGTTGTCGGTGCAGACCACGATCACGTCACAGCCGACCAGGAATGGAAGCACGGACTCGTGCTCGACGTGCCGCATGAGCGCTTCGACTTCGATGTCTGGCGCATGCTTCAGCGCATAGTCGCGCGCGATGTCCACCTTGCTCCGCACCTTCACATCGGTGGGTGCGCTGGCCGGAATCCTCGGCAGATTGGACTCGTCGAGGAGCTCGTCATCGACAAGGACGAGCTTGCGCGCGCCGTGGTGCACGAGCGCTAGGGACGCCAGGCTGCCG
>CAZBKC010000825.1:0-1506 GCA_964492345.1 uncultured Steroidobacter sp.
GCGTGCTGAGCCAACTCGTGATCGCGGAGAAAGCTCGCCGCGTCGGTGTCCATCACCGCGGGATCGCACACGTGTCGATTGCGCACCATGAAGGCCCGTTTGGTGGCTTCGACCAGACCGTGGATATGTTCGAAGGACTCCGCTCGAGCATTGCCACGGATGCGATCGAAGAGGGCCAGGATCATCAGCGACGCCAGGCCCTGCGTCGGCGGCGGCAGGTTGTAGAGCGTGCCGGCCGAAAGCTCGACAGACAGCGGTTGCACAAGCGCCGCCTGATGGCGAGCCAGGTCATCGGCGCGCAGCGGGCTGCCCAGGCGCTCGAGTTCTGCGGCCATCTGGTGCGCCACGCCACCGCTGTAGAAGTCGTCAAGGCCCTCGCGGGCGAGCCGCGACAGTGTGTCGCAGAGCGCCGGAAACCGCTGGAGCGCGCCCGCCTGCGGCGGCTGTCCGTCATGCAGGAAGGTCGAACCGAAACCGGGTTGCGGGCCCAGTTCACCCAGGAACTTCTCGGTGTAGTTGACCTGGCTTTGCGTGACCGGTGTGCCTTCCCTGGCGTACCAGATCGCGTCATCGAACAATCTGCGCAGCGGCAGCGTGGTGCCGACCGCGTCCAGCGCAGCCTTCCAGCCCGACACAGCGCCGGCGACCGTATTGGCAGCCAGTGGCCCACGCGACGGGATCGTCTCGTGTCCCTGCTGTGTGTACCAATCCGGCGTGGCGAGCCTCGCCGACCGCCCACAAGCGTCGATGGCGACCGGCATCGTGCCCGGTCGGCTGATGAGCCAGAAGCCGTCGCCACCGATGCTGTTCATGTGCGGATAGACGACAGCGATGGTCGCCGCCGCCGCCACCATGGCCTCCACCGCGTTACCGCCGTCGCGCAGCACGCCCGCTCCTGCCTGCGCAGCCAGATGATGCGGTGCGGTGACGGCGCCGCGCGATGACATCAATGACCTCAGCATCAGCGTGCCTCCACGGCATCGACTCGCGCAGCCAGCGCGAGGACCGCCTGGGCGAAACAATCCATCGGCGGGCGCACAAGGCCGGCGCCGATCTGCCCGATGCCTGCTTGCTTGTGGGCGATGCCAGTCGTGACGATCGGACGGATCGCGTTATCGACCACCTTGCGCACGTCAATCGCGCAAGGTGCTCCGCTGAAGTCGAGGTTGGGTAACGACAGGGACGGGTTGCGCGCCGTCGTGATTTCGTACATCTCGCGCGAATAACCCACCGCCTGGGCCACCGAGCCGCCGATCAGTTGCAGCAAGGCCGGCGAAGCGGCCAGCGAGAAGCCGCCGAAACCCGCCGTCTCGCAGATCGCGCTGTCTCCGAGGTCGGGGTTGCCGTCGCTGGCAACGAAGCCCGGGAAATACAGGCCTGCCGGCATCTCGGACGGCGCCTCGAACCACTGCTTGCCGAGACCGCTGACACGCACCGCGGTCGTCACGCCGTTGCGCGCCATGGCTGTGACGACACTGCTGTCGGCGATGCCATGGGCCGAGTCCA
>CAZBKC010000826.1:0-1504 GCA_964492345.1 uncultured Steroidobacter sp.
CAGCGCGCGCAGGCGCTCCACCACGTGGCGGTTGTGCACCACCTCGTGGCGCACGTAGATCGGCGCGCCGAACAGCTCGATCGCCCGCTCGACGATGTCGATGGCGCGATCGAACTCTTCGGTGCGCCGATTTACGTGCGGCATGAGGTCGTGCACAACCGCTACGTGGTCGATCGCCTGCGCAACATGGGTGCGGTCTTCGTCGAAGAGTTGAGCGAAGTGCCGTCGGACGCCACCGTGATTTTCAGCGCACACGGTGTTTCGCGGGCGGTGCAGGACGAAGCCCGCAACCGCGGCCTCAAAGTCTTCGATGCGACCTGTCCGCTCGTCACCAAGGTTCACATGGAGGTGACGCGCTATGCGCGCGAGGGTCGCGACGTGATCCTGATCGGCCACGAAGGACATCCGGAAGTCGAAGGGACGATGGGACAGTTCGATACGACGTTCGGCGGGCGCATCCTGCTGGTGGAGACCCCGGACGATGTCGAGCACCTCGATGTCCGCAATCCCGCCCAGCTTGCATTCGTGACCCAGACCACGCTGTCGGTGGACGACACACAACTCGTGGTCGAAGCGCTGCGCCGCCGTTTTCCCGAACTGGCGAATCCGCGCAAGGAAGACATCTGCTACGCCACTCAGAACCGTCAGGATGCCGTGAAGCAGCTCGTGCAGCGCTGCGATCTGATCCTGGTCGTCGGCTCGCCGACGAGCTCCAATTCCAACCGCCTGCGCGAAATCGCGGAAAAGGCGGAAATCCCGGGCTATCTCATCGACGGTCCGGAGGATCTGAAGCGCGAATGGTTCGAAGGCAGGAAGTGTGTCGGCGTCACGGCAGGTGCGTCGGCTCCGGAAGTCCTCGTGGAGCGCGTCGTTGCGAAGATTCGCGAATGGGGTGGGGAAGCGCCGGTGAACCTGGTCGGCCAGCAGGAGAGCGTGGTTTTCAGTCTGCCGCGCGAACTGCGATTGGTGCGCGCAGCACGCTGACTCTGCCCGGTCTCACTTCGCTGGCTGAACGCGAACCACGTACGAAGCAGCGCCGGCGCCGGCCGCCGACCAGCTCACCGAGATTACATACGTGGGCGGATTGGTCGATAGATCCCGCGTAATCGCCCCCGTGCCGTTCGGCAGGGCCTTCTTCACTTCATCATGCCAGCAGGCGGCCTCCTGGGCCGCTGCATTGACCGGACGCGGGTCGCGCGTTTCTGCGCACAGCACGCCGATCACGTTGGCATAGCCCGCTCGACCGGCTGCATTGGCATTCACTTTCTCGGCCATGACCTGGGCGAGTCTCGCGGCCTGGGCTTGCGGGTGCGTATCGGTCTCCGTCCGCAGGGCTTCGCCATACAGCGCCGCGATGCCTATCACTCCGATACCGACCACGAGCAGCGCAGCGAGAACCTCCACCAGGGTGAAGCCGGAGGCGGAAGGGCAGGCTGTGGGCTGTAGGCTGTAGGCTGTAGGTCGGAAAGGAACAGGAAGGATCGCGGATCGGGAAGGCACGTGG
>CAZBKC010000827.1:0-1503 GCA_964492345.1 uncultured Steroidobacter sp.
GCCGTCGTAATACAGCAGGCCGCCGGCTTCGTGAACGATACGCGCGACTTCTTCGATGCGGCGCTCGAAAACGCCGAGGGTCGACGGATTCGTGAGCATGATGCCGGCGGTCTTCGGGCCCACGGCCTGCTTGAGTGCATCCAGGTCGATGTCACCGTTCGACAGCGAAGGGATCTCGACCACGCTGCAGCCGCACATGGTAGCGGTGGCCGGGTTGGTGCCGTGTGCGGCATCGGGGACGATGATCTCGGTGCGATCCAGATCGCCACGCGCCTTGTGGTACGCGCGGATCATCGCGACACCCGCGAATTCGCCCTGGGCGCCGGCCATGGGCGTGAGCGACACACCTTTCATGCCGGTCACTTCCTTGAGCATTTCCTGCAGTTCGTACATGCAGGCCAGGAAGCCCTGCCCGGCCGAGTCCGGACCGAGCGGATGCCGCGACAGGAACTCCGGCAGCATCGCGTACTGGTTACAGGCACGCGGGTTGTACTTCATCGTGCACGAACCGAGCGGATAGAAGTGCGTGTCGATGGAGAAGTTCAGCTGCGACAGGCGCGTGAAATGACGCACCGCCTGTAACTCCGACACCTCCGGCAGCTTCGCCGGCTGTTTACGGCGGAGCGCCTCCGGCACGTCTGCCTCGACGCCATGAGGATACTGGGCAACAGCACTGCGACCGCTGCGGGAGTGCTGGAAAATAAGGGGTTCGCGCATGATTTTCAGTGACGCAAGTGATGACGGTGACGCAAGTGACGAAGGCCAGAGTGACGGTCGTCACCCCCTCATGATTTCTTCCAGTGCCTTTGCGTAGGTCGCAATGTCTTCGTTCGTCCGGGTTTCGGTTGCGCACACGAGCAGCGCATTGCCGAGTTCGGAGTAGCGACGCGACAGGTCGTAGCCGCCGATGATGCCGCGCTGCGCCAGCGCTTCGAGCACCTCACCGACGTTGCGATCGAGCTGCAGCACGGCTTCGTGGAAGCGCGGACCGCTGAAGGCGAGCTTGACGCCCTTCACCCTGGTCAGCGCATTCACCAGCTCTGTTGTCTGCCGCTGAGAAGTGGCAGCAACGTGCTCAAGCCCTGTAGCCCCGAGCAGTGACATGTGAATCGTCGCAGCAGTGACCAGCAATCCCTGGTTCGTGCAGATATTCGACGTCGCCTTGCTGCGGCGGATGTGCTGTTCGCGCGCCTGCAAGGTCAGCGTAAAGCCGGGCTTGCCATCGAGATCGACCGTGCGACCGATGATGCGGCCCGGCATCTGGCGCACATATTCCATGCGCGTGGTCATGAAACCGAAGTACGGACCGCCCGACGACAGCGGCACGCCGAGCGGCTGGCCGTCGCCGACGACGATATCGACGCCTTTCGCGCCCCACTCGCCCGGCGGCTTGAGGATCGCCAGCGACAGCGGGTTCACCACTGCAATCACCAGCGCATTGTTCGCGTGCGCCCAATCGGTGATCGCATCGACGTCTTCGAGCAGGCCGAAGAAATTCGGCTG
>CAZBKC010000828.1:0-1501 GCA_964492345.1 uncultured Steroidobacter sp.
CCGATGCGCTCCGGCAACCGCAGCCTGAACCTGTCGAACGCCGTCGCCGTCGTCACCTATGAGGCGTGGCGGCAGCAGGAGTTCGGATAAGGAAGAAGATGGATCCCCGCCTGCGCGGGGATGACTTTCCCCCTGTCATCCCCGCGCAGGCGGGGATCCATCCTCAGGAATGCTCAGGCTTGAGCGCCCGGCTCATCAGTTCCTTGACCGCTTCCTTCGGCGGCACGCCTTCGTGCACCACGCGGTAGATCTGTTCGCTGATCGGCATTTCGACCTTTGCACGCGTGGCGACTTCGCGAACGGCGCGTGCGGCGAGCACGCCTTCGACGACCTGGCCGATGGCCTTCTGCGCCGCATCGATTGTTTCGCCGGCGGCGAGCGCGAGGCCGAAGCGGCGATTGCGCGACTGATTGTCGGTGCAGGTGAGAACGAGATCGCCGAGGCCGGCCAATCCCATGAACGTTTCCTTGCTGGCACCGAGCGCGACGCCGAGTCGCGTCATTTCGACGAGCCCGCGTGTGATCAGCGCGATACGCGTGTTCGCGCCGAAACCCAGGCCATCCGAGAGACCGGCGCCGATGGCGAGCACGTTCTTGATGGCACCGCCGATTTCCACGCCCACGATGTCGGTCGAGGTGTAGGCGCGAAAACTGAGGCCGGAGATACGCTGCGCGAGCTCACGGGCGAATTCGACATCGGCCGACGCGACGGTCATCGCCGTGGGCAATCCGGCACCGACTTCCCGGGCGAACGTCGGCCCGGAGATCACTGCTGTCGGAACCCCGGATCCCAGCACCTGCTCCGCCACTTCATGCGGCAGCAGGCCGGTCGACAACTCGAAGCCCTTGGTGGCCCAGGCGAGGCGCATGGACGCAGGACGGGACTGAGCGATGCCGACCAGCGTGCCGCGCAACGCATGACTCGGCACGGCCACGACGATGTCGCGATGCGACGCGAGCACACGCGTCAGATCGGCATCGACGCTCAGCAGCTCGGGAAACGATGCACCGGGAAGATAACGGGCATTGCGGCGGTCGCGGGCCAGTTCATCCACCTGCTGGCGATGCCGACCCCACAACGTGGTTGCGCATCCCGCGCGGGCGAACTGGACAGCGAGCGCCGTGCCCCACGATCCGGCGCCGAGAATCGCGATTCTCGCAGGAGCAGTCGCCGGGGTGGTCCCTGTCGCCGGCGTGCTGCTCATGGAACGAAGACCCAGCGTCGCCGGATCAGTTCACGGCGTTGCCGGGGGCGCCGGCGGCAGCCTGCTGCTGCGCCGCCTGTGCGGCCGCCTGGTTGAACAGGACTTCGAAGTTGACCGGCGGCAGCAGGAACGGCGGGAAGCCGCCCTTGGTCAGCAGATCCGAAATGACCTGGCGCGCATAGGGCAGCAGGTAGTTCGGGCAGAAGATGCCGAGCAGGCGCTGCGCATCGCCCGCCGGGACGTTGCGCATCCCGAAGGCGCCGGCCTGTTGCGCCTCGACCAGCCACACGGTCTTGT